>JBARVM010000373.1:0-2878 GCA_049646265.1 Paracoccaceae bacterium | reverse complement strand
GACCTGCATAGCGCGGATGGCACCCTTGCCGCCCGTCCCTTGCAGCCTCTCGCCTTTTCCGGCGATCTGCCCATCGAAAGCCGGATGGTCGCGGGGCCGATCCGCGATCTGAACCTGATTTATGATGCCAGCCGGATTGAAGGAGCGGTGACGGTACTGCAAGGCCCGGCCCTGTTTGCGCCGCCGCCGGATCTGGCCGGATTGCTATGCCTGTCCGGGGGTGTAGCAATCGCAGGCACGCCCCTGGCTCAGGGCGCCTTCGCGCTTGGCCAGTTGGGCCAGATCACCCTTGGAACCGGCGCTGCCGCAATCCTGGTCACCCTTGCGGATCGTCAGGCAGAGCCGAGCAATCCCGCCACAGCCTGACGCCATCCCGCGACGATCGCCTCGCGGTGAACGTGCCGCCCGCCCTGTACCTGATGGCGCCCCGCCGACCAGACATCGGTAACAACCTGATCTGTCGCGGCAAAGGCCAGCCCGTCCAGCAGCTGATCTGGACCAAGGGCGCAAAGGGTCGGGTGATCCGCGTCAATCGCGGTCAGGTCGGCCAGATAGCCCGGCGCAATCAGCCCGGCCTTGCGCCCCAAAGCCTGCGCGCCGCCCCGTGCAGCGCGCGAATAAAGGAATTGGCCAACCGATCCTTCGCCCGCGACCAGCACATTGCGGGCCAGATCGCGCAGTCGCTGGCTATATTCAAGGGTGCGCAACTCTTCGGTCAGGGATATGCGCACATTGGAATCAGAGCCGATGCCAAAGGCCCCGCCCGCCGCCAGCCAGCCCGGCCCGTCAAAGGGCCCGTCGCCGAGGTTCGCCTCGGTAATCGGGCAAAGACCGGCGACAGCACCGCTTTGCGCCAGCCGCGCGGTTTCGGCCGCCGTCATATGGGTGGCATGGATCATGCACCAATCCGGCCCGACCGGGGCATTATCCAAAAGCCAGTCTACCGGACGCGCGCCAAGCCAGCCATTGATGTCCGCTACTTCCTTTGGCTGTTCGGCCACATGGATATGGATCGGATTTCCAGCCGCGAGCGGCAGAACCTGGGCGAGATCGGCGGGGGAGGTGGCGCGCAGCGAGTGCGGCGCAATGCCGACGCGGCTATCGGCGGGCAGGCCCCGCGCGGCCTTGCGCGCCCCTTCCAGAAGGCGGGCGAATTCTTCGATACTATTGCCAAAGCGCCGCTGCCCCGCCGCAAGGGGCTGCAATCCTGCGCCGCCGTAGGAGTAGAGCACCGGCAGATGTGTCAGCCCGATGCCGGTCGTGGCTGCGGCGGCAAAGATTCGCGCAGAAAGTTCGGCAATATCGGCATAGGGCGTGCCATCTGGCTGGTGGTGCAGATAGTGGAATTCGCCCACGGCGGCAAAGCCTGCCTCCTGCATTTCCATGAATACCAGCGCCGCGATTGCCTCTATCTGCGCTGGGGTCAGCTGGCCGGTAAAGCGGTACATCAACTCTCGCCAGGTCCAGAAACTGTCCCGCCCGGCAACACGATGTTCGGTCATGCCAGCCATGGCACGTTGAAAGCTGTGGCTGTGCAGGTTCGACAATGCCGGCAACAGCGCCGAGACGCGCCTGTCGCCCGGCTTTGCCAGGGAGCCGGGCGTGACCTGATCGATCAGACCGTTGGAATAGGAGATCCGGACATCCTTTGCCCAGCCATCCGGCAAGAGGGCGTAAGTTGCAAATATCACCTGCGGCATTCCTTATGTGTAGACATAATACCTATAGTCTCTTACATAGCAACGAGGCAATACCGATTTGGAAGGGCTGGACATGGAAAGCGCCGTGCATCTTTTTACCGGCTGCCGCCTTGCCACGATGGCAGAGGGTACGGACCCCTATGGGCTGATCGAGGATGCGGCGCTTGCAACAAGCCGGGGCCGGATAGAATGGGTCGGTGCACGGGCCGATCTGCCGCAGGCCTTGGTCGGGCACCCGACGACGGACCTTGGCGGCAGGCTGGTCACCCCGGCATTCATCGATTGCCATACCCATGTCGTGCATGGTGGCAACCGCGCCAGAGAGTTCGAGATGCGGCTGCAGGGCGCCAGTTATGAAGAGATTGCCCGCGCCGGAGGCGGGATCATTTCGACCGTCACGGCAACACGCCAGGCCTCGCAAGAGGCGCTTGTCAAGGCCGCCCTTCCGTTCGTCGACGCGATGATTGGCGAAGGCGTAGCGGTGATCGAGGTAAAATCCGGCTATGGGCTGGACCGTGACACCGAAATCCGCATGTTGCGCGCCGCGCGGCAGATCGGCACATTGCGGCCGGTGTTGGTCCGCACCTCCTTTCTTGGTGCACATGCGGTGCCCGCCGAATTCAAGGGCCGCGCCGACGACTATATTGACGAGGTATGCATCCCCACGCTCCGCGCTGCCCATGCCGAAGGGCTGGTGGACGCGGTGGACGGCTTTTGCGAGGGCATCGCCTTTTCTCCCGCGCAGATCGCCCGGGTCTTTGCAGCCGCGGCCGACCTTGGCCTGCCGGTAAAGCTGCATGCCGAACAGCTGTCAAACCTCGGTGGCGCGGCGCTGGCAGCCGGGGCGGGGGCGCTCTCGGCCGATCATCTGGAATATCTCGATGAGGCCGGGGTGGTGGCGATGGCCGCCGCTGGAACCGTGGCGGTGATCCTGCCCGGCGCCTTCTATACCCTGCGCGAAACCCGTCAGCCGCCCGTGGATCTGCTGCGCCAGCATGGCGTGCCCATGGCGGTGGCTACAGACATGAACCCCGGTTCCTCACCCATGGCTTCGCTTTTGCTGGCGATGAACATGGCCTGCACCCTCTTTCGCATGACGCCGGAAGAGGCGCTGGCTGGTGTGACGCGCAACGCGGCCCGCGCGCTTGGCCTGACCGATCGTGGCTCGCTCCAGCCCG
>JBARVM010000372.1:0-10988 GCA_049646265.1 Paracoccaceae bacterium | reverse complement strand
CCATCATCCTCTGCCGCCAAGAGCGCATGGCCCGACGTGGCGCAAAAATGCGGAACATCGACCCAGGAGGCAGGGTCAGAGGCACAAAGTCGCAAGACCTGTCCCTCCCGCATTCCTGACAGGCGTTTTTGCGCCTTAAGGACTGGCAGCGGGCACAAAAGCCCGATAGCGTCGATATCTGCGTCCCATCTCATCCTTTCCGACTAGGACGCCCAGCGGCAATTGTCCACGCGCTTGTGATCGCTTCGTTACAAAAGCAAAGGTGACGCCGGCGCCGGACTAGGGTAAGGCGGGCCTATGTTCGATATTTCTTTGATGGATGCGGGTTTTGGCATGGCGGCTCTGGTCGCCCTGCTGGCTGGCATCCTGTCCTTTCTCAGCCCCTGCGTCCTGCCGATCGTGCCGCCCTATCTGGCCTATATGAGCGGGATCAGCATGGGCGAGCTGAAGGGCGCGCGCCGCCACGGCGCCGTGCTGCCCGCCCTCTTCTTCGTTCTTGGTCTCTCGACGGTCTTTCTGCTGATGGGAATCGCGGTCTCGACTTTTGGGCGCATGGTGCTGGCCTGGCAGGACACGTTGAATATCCTGTCGGGGCTCGTGGTCACTGTGCTGGGGCTGCATTTTCTGCATGTCTTCCGCATCCCGATTCTGGACCGCGAGGCGCGGCTCGACGTGGGCGATCAGGGCGGATCCTCCTTTGGTGCCTATCTTCTGGGCCTGGCCTTTGCCTTTGGCTGGACGCCCTGTATCGGCCCGCAACTGGGGGCGATCCTCTCTTTGGCGGCGCTCGAAGGATCGGTGGCGCGCGGCACTATGCTGTTGGTCATCTACGCTCTTGGCCTTGGCGTACCCTTTCTTCTGGCGGCGATTTTCATATCCCGCGCGATTGGCCTGATGACCCGGCTGCGCCCCTACATGGGGGTGATCGAGCGGATCATGGGGCTTTTGCTGGTCGCCGTCGGCATCGCCCTGATGACCGGCGCCTTTTCGCGCCTGTCCTACTGGCTTCTGGAAACCTTCCCGGCGCTGCGCTTTCTAGGCTGACGCGCGGCGTTTCTTGATGAAATAACCCGCCAGCTTCGCTTGACTTTTGTCGGACCTGCGCGCATAAGCGCCCGGTTCCGCCGGGTCATACGACTCGGGTCACCGGAATGCTATTTCAATGACGCCTCCACCGAGGGGCGCGCTGTCCGAGGCGGCCAAGCGCCGGCAACACCCGCAAGGGGGCCACAGGATGCGGCAGATGATGAAGGAAAGACCCATGTTCGCGGTCCTCAAGACAGGCGGCAAGCAATATAAGGTTCAGGCGGGCGATGTGCTGCGTGTTGAACTTCTGGCTGCCAATGCTGGTGACAAGATCCAGTTCAACGAAATTCTGATGCTGGGCGGTGACAGCCCCGTGCTGGGCGCGCCCCTGGTTGCCGGTGCCGCGGTTCAGGCCGAAGTGATCGACAATATCAAGGCCGACAAGGTCATCACCTTTCACAAGCGTCGCCGGAAACATTCGTCGCAGCGCACCCGTGGCCACCGTCAGAAACTGACGCTGGTTCGCGTGACCGAGATCCTCGCCAAAGGCGCGGACAAGTCGGGCGTTGCCGCTGCAACCGGTACCCATGCTGCCCGCGTGGCGGCCCATAATTCTGCCCCAGCCGCCGCTGCCGAAGCCCCCAAGGCCAAACGCGCGACGAAAAAAGCTGAAGCGTAAGGAGTCTGACCCATGGCACATAAAAAAGCAGGCGGTTCCTCCCGCAACGGTCGCGACTCGGCCGGTCGCCGTCTTGGCGTGAAACTCTACGGCGGTCAGGCCGCCATTCCGGGCAATATCATCGTGCGCCAGCGTGGCACCACCTGGTTCCCCGGTGATGGCGTCGGCATGGGCCGCGATCATACGATCTTTGCCGTGACCGAGGGTCTGGTGACCTTCAAGAAAGGTCTGAAGGGCCGCACCTTCATTTCGGTTCTGCCAAAGGCCGAAGCAGCCGAATAACCCAGACAGTCTGGATCAAGGATTGGGGGGTCGGCTGAAAAGCCGGCCCCCTTCCTTTTGGTCAGCCATTCCAATCAGCCGCCCGGTGAGCCGGGGCACAGACCCGCCCCAAGCCGTGCAATTTGCGCCCTGGTCAACAATCCGCCTGCGAGGGGTGATTGACGACAAAACCGCAGCAATCGGCGGGCAGGGGGCGAGGGCTAAAACGGCAAGGCGGCAAACGAATCCAGCGGGTCAGAAATTGTTAGAAAGCCAGATAGGATGACCGTCTAAACGAAAGAAATTGTTCAGTTTAATGTGCGACCTGTGGGTTTTCCGATTTCAGGACCCTAGGGGGCTCATGGCGCCAATTTCCGAAGTGCTGCCCAGATGGGCCTGAAGAAGATCTTGCCACCATTGGACGGGGCAGGGATGCTTTGAGTCAAAGCCCCCGCGCCCAGTCCGAAGAATTCGTACCGAGGAGCAAAGACGTGAAAGCCGAGACGTTCGTTTTTCAGCCGGTGATAGAGGCCGATCGCTTCATCCTGCGGCCCATGCAGAAATCCGACGCGCCGAACTTGGCCGAACATGCCGCCGACAGCCGCATTGCCTTGGGTACGAAATCCATCCCCCATCCACTGCCATCCGGCGCGACAGAGGCGCTAGTCGCCCGCGCCCGGGAAGATGTGCGCGAAACCGATATCTGGGTTCTGGATGGCACAAAATCCGGTCGGGCGGAGCTGTTGGGCTGCATCAGCCTGACGCGCATCGGGCGCGGCCAGTCGGAAGTGGCCTTTTGGGTGGTGCCGGGTTCATGGAATGACGGTCTCGCCTCCGAGGCGGTGCGCGCCCTTCTTGCGGCCAACCCGCATCAGGCAACGGCGATCTTTGCGGAGGTTTTTCAGGATAACGCCGGTTCGGCCCGAGTTCTGGCCAACAACGGCTTTACCTATCTTGGCGAGGCAGAGGCCTTTTCCGAGGCGCGCGCGGCCAAGGTCGCCACCTGGACCTATATGCGCTGCATGAAGGATCAGCCCAAGGGCTGACCCTAAGGGGCCAAATTCGCCTTTTCGTCCGGCCCCTTTCCACCTCTCGCCGCGCCCTGTTGCCCGCCGTTTTCCTCTGCGATCCTGCCTGCCTTTGCCGGTTGCTCTCGGCGTGAGGCTTGCACAAAGGGGCCGCAAGGACTATCGCGTGCCTTGAACTGACCCGAAAGCCGCCAAGATGAAATTTCTCGATCTCTGCAAAGTCTATATCCGCTCTGGCAGCGGCGGGAATGGCTGTGTCAGCTTTCGCCGGGAAAAGTTCATCGAGTTCGGCGGGCCTGATGGCGGCGACGGCGGCAAGGGCGGTTCTGTCTGGGTCGAGGCGGTCGAGGGGCTGAACACGCTGATCGACTTTCGCTACCAACAGCATTTCTTTGCCACCAACGGCCGCGGCGGCATGGGACGGCAGATGACTGGCGCGGATGGCGCGGATATCGTGTTGAAAGTGCCGGTGGGCACCGAGATCCTCGACGAGGATGAAGAAACCGTCATCGCCGATCTTGTCAGCGTTGGCCAACGGATCTGTCTGGCCAAGGGCGGCAATGGCGGCTTTGGCAACCTGCATTTCAAATCCTCGACCAACCGTGCCCCGGCCCGGGCCAACCCCGGGCAAGAGGGGATCGAGCGCACGATCTGGCTGCGGCTGAAACTGATCGCCGATGCCGGCCTGCTTGGTCTGCCCAATGCGGGCAAATCGACATTTCTGGCCGCCGTTTCCAATGCCCGGCCCAAGATCGCCGACTACCCGTTTACCACGCTTTACCCCAATCTGGGCGTCGTGGGCGTTGACGGGCGCGAATTTGTCATGGCCGATATTCCCGGCCTGATCGAAGGGGCCAGTGAAGGGCGCGGGCTCGGCGATCTGTTCCTTGGCCATGTGGAACGCTGCTCGGTCCTGCTGCATCTCGTCGATGGCACCTCTTCCACCATCACCAAGGATTACCGGACCATCATCGCCGAGCTGGAAGCCTACTCCCCCGAACTGGCCGCCAAGCCGCGCCTGACCGCGTTGAACAAGGTTGATGCGCTGGATGCCAAGACCCTTGCCGCGCGCCGCCGGTCGCTCGAAAAGGCGGTCGGGGCCGAGGTGTTTTTGCTGTCCGGCGTCTCGGGGCAGGGGGTGCAGGAGGTTCTGCGCGCCCTTTGGACAAGGATCAGCGCGGACCGCGCCGCCGATCAGCCCGCAGATGCCAGCACTGAAGAGGGCACATGGCAACCCTGAGGCCTGATTTGACCCGGGCGCGACGGCTTGTCATCAAGATCGGTTCCGCGCTTTTGGTAGACCGCAGCACCGGCTTGCGCCGCGACTGGCTGGCGGCGCTGGCCCTTGATGTCGTGGCCGCCAAGGCCCGAGGAGCCGATGTGATACTGGTCTCCTCCGGCTCCATCGCCCTTGGGCGTGGGGTTCTGGGCTGGCCGACCGGGGTTCTGGCACTGGAACAAAGTCAGGCGGCGGCGGCGGTCGGGCAGATCCGTCTGGCACAGGCCTATGAAGAGATATTGGCCCCCCACCGCATCACCACCGCCCAGGTTCTGGTCACACTCGAAGACACAACCGACCGGCGCCGCTATCTCAACAGCCGCGCAACGATGGAAACCCTGCTGGCCGCGGGCGTCGTGCCGATCGTGAACGAAAATGATACGGTGGCGACCGACGAGATCCGCTTTGGCGATAACGACCGGTTGGCGGCGCAGATCGCCGTGACCATCGGTGCCGACCAGCTGGTCTTGCTGTCGGACGTGGACGGGTTCTATTCGGCCAACCCCAAGGAAGACCCAACCGCGCGCCGTTTCGATCTGGTCGAAAAGATCACCCCGGCAATCGAGGCGATGGCAGGCGACGCCCTGTCGGGCCTGTCGAAGGGTGGGATGAAGACCAAGCTCCTGGCGGCCAAGACGGCGGTTCAGGGCGGTTGCGCCATGGCGATCATGGAAGGTTCGGTAATGCGGCCGCTCCTGGCCCTGTCGGAGGGCGCCGCCTGCACCTGGTTTCTGCCAGAAGGCGATCCGAAGGTGGCGCGCAAGCGCTGGATTGCCGCCATGAAACCCAAGGGCGAGGTCTGGGTGGATGAGGGTGCTGAACGCGCACTGGGGCAGGGCAAGTCGCTGCTGCCTGCGGGCGTGACAAAGGTGACCGGTAGTTTCGGCCGGGGCGATCCGGTGGCCATCCTGGGCGCGGGCGGGACCGCCCTTGGTAAGGGGCTGGTCCGGTATAAGGCGGCAGAAGCAAAGGCGATCGCGGGGTACAAATCCTCGCAGATCGAGGCGATCCTTGGCTATGCCGGTCGCGCGGCGCTGGTTCACCGTGATGATATGGTGCTGGATATCTAAGGCCGTCAGGCTAAGGACGCAGGAAAGAGGGCAAGATGACCAAGGCCGAGGAGATGATCGAGACGCTGGGCGCCGCTGCCAGGTCCGCTGCGGGCGAATTGGCCTTTGCCCCGGCCTCGCAAAAGAACGCCGCGCTGATAGCGGCGGCTGATGCGATCTTGGCACGCACCGACATGATCCTTGCCGCCAATGGCGAGGATCTGGACTTTGCTCGCGCCAAGGGCCTGACAGAGGCGATGCTGGACCGGCTGACCCTGAACCCCGCGCGTGTCGCGGCCGTGGCCGAGGCTTTGCGGGCCGTCGCCGCCCAACCCGACCCGGTTGGCCGGGTTCTGGCCGAATGGGACAGGCCGAACGGGCTCAATATCCGCCGTGTTGCCACGCCGCTCGGTGTGATCGGCGTCATCTTCGAAAGCCGGCCGAACGTGACCGCCGATGCCGGGGCACTTTGTCTGAAATCCGGTAATGCGGTGATCCTGCGCGGTGGCTCGGAAAGCTTTCATTCCGCCGGAGCCCTGCATGGCTGCATGGTCGAGGGGCTGCGTCAGGCGGGCCTGCCGGAGGCCGCGATCCAGATGGTCCCGACGCGGGACCGGGCGGCCGTGGCGGCAATGCTGCGCGCCGTTGCCCATATCGACGTCATCGTGCCGCGCGGTGGCAAGGGGCTGGTCGGCTTGGTGCAGGCAGAGGCGCGAGTGCCGGTCTTTGCCCATCTGGAAGGGATCTGCCATGTCTATGCCGATGAGGATGCCGATCTTAACAAGGCCCGCGCCGTGGTTCTGAATGCCAAGACACGCCGCACCGGCATCTGTGGCGCCGCCGAATGTCTGCTGATCGACCGGGGCTTTTACGACCGCCACGGCGCTATCCTGGTCGAGGATCTTGTGGCAGCCGGGGTTGAGGTGCGTACCGAAGGCAAGCTTTTGGACGTGCCGGGCACCGTCAAGGCCAACCCTGACGATTTTGGTCGCGAGTTCCTCGACAAGATCATCGCAGCGCGGCTGGTGGACGGGGTTGACGGGGCCATCGCCCATATCCGCCGCTATGGTTCCAGCCATACAGAGGCGATCCTGACCGAGAATGACAAAACCGCGGCACGCTTTTTCGAACGGCTGGACAGTGCAATCCTGATGCGCAACGCCTCGACCCAGTTTGCCGACGGCGGCGAATTTGGCATGGGCGGCGAGATCGGCATTGCCACCGGCAAGCTGCATGCGCGCGGCCCGGTCGGGGCCGAACAGCTGACCAGCTTCAAATATCTGGTGACCGGCAACGGCACGATCCGCCCCTGACCGGGACGCAGGGTCAGAGGCTGATCGAAATGCGCCCCTCCGCGGTCTGGCAGGAAAGCGGCCGTCCCAGCAATCGCGCCTCTTCGCGCAAAAGGGCGAAATGCACCTCTGACGGGGCGTGATTGCCGTCGGCTTCCTCGTCCGTCAATGTCGCCCAAAGCCTTGGGTCGATCTTGGTTCGGTCAGAGGTGGCGCTGACCTGCCAGCCATCCTCTTGCTGATTGACGGTGATCTGCCCACCCCATGGTAGCGCGGTTTCAAGGCACAAGAGCGCCAAAAACAGCTGTTTGACCGCCTTCCTGTTGGCCTCGTCCGGTCCGCGCCAGTCGATCCGGGTCCGGGCGCCGCGGGTCATGTCATCAAGGATCGACAGGATCTCGGCCCGGCCGATCTTTTGTTCGGCTGGCGCCATGCCAAAGGCCACGCGGAAAAAACGGATACGGGCGTTGGCCGCCGTAACGCTTTCGGCAATCAGCGCCAGTTCCGGTCCCGAATGCGCCCCGCTAAGCCCCAGCAACTCCACCCCGTTGGCGATGGCCCCAAGCGGGCTGATCAGATCATGACATATGCGAGAACCAAGCAGGGCTGTCAGGTTTGCAGTAGTCGCGGTTTTAGGTAAATTGCTGTCCATGCAAGGTCGCTTTCAAACAGGGTTGGAAAAGTGAACGGTTTTCTGGAGCCCGGCATGATTGTTGCGCACCCTGATTGTCCCGAATGGGGTAGCGGGCAGGTGCAAAGCCGGATCGGTGATCGTGTTACGGTCAACTTTCAGCATCAGGGTAAGGTTGTGTTGGATGGGCGGCAGGTCGTTTTGACTGTCGTGGACAATGAATTTTCCCCTAAAGCGTGATGTTTATTGATTGATACTACCTTAGATTGAAATTTTCTACCTCTGGAAATGCGCTGAGATTTTGAAATTGCTCAAACCCGGGAGGTCCGGTTAAACGTTTGTCATGAACGCTCAACCCCCGCAGTTTCAGGTTCGACTGGCCAAAAGCGAGGCCGATCTTTTGTCGGCGCAACGGCTGCGTTACCGCGTCTTTGTCGAAGAACTGGGTGGCGACGGCCCCTTGGTCGATCATGCCGCCCGGATCGAACGGGATGAATTCGACGATGTGAATGACCATCTGGTGCTGATCGACACAACGCGGCCCGAGGCGGAGCTCGATCATGTGGTCGGCGCTTACCGTCTGTTGCTTGACGATCAGGCAAAGGCCTTTGGCCGCTATTACAGCGACAAGGAATATGACCTTGCCCCCCTGCGCGCCTCGGGGCGCAAACTGCTGGAACTTGGCCGGTCCTGCGTGCTTGCCGACTATCGTGGTGGGCCGGGCATGTATCTGATGTGGAACGGGCTGGCCGAGTATGTCCTTCAAAACCACGTCGATATCCTGTTTGGCGTCGCCTCTTTTCACGGCACAGAGCCTGAACAGCTGGAGCAGCCGCTCAGCTGGCTTTACCACCATCATCTGGCGCCAGAGCCTTTGCGCGCCCGTTCGCGGGTGGCCCAGCCAATGAACCTCTTACCGAAAGAGGCGCTGGACCGGGCGCAGACCATGGCGCAGATGCCCGCCCTGATAAAGGCCTATCTGCGGCTTGGCGGCATGGTTGGCGACGGCGCCTACATCGACCGGGATTTCAACACGATCGATGTCTGCCTGATCATGGATACAAGCGAGATGAGCAGCCGCCACCGCGACTATTACACGCGCAAGAATGCGGTGCCGGCGCGGTGAGCAACTGGGACCCCGAAAGCAGGCCAGACGAGGTTGCGATTTCGGCAGTCGGCTGGGTGATTGCCACCCTGCGCGGCCTTGCCCTTTTACTTCTGACCTATGGGGGGCTTTTCCTTCTGTTGTTGGTGCGGTTGGTCGAGGCGCCGCTCTTCGGCAGCCGCCGGCCGCTGACCCCCTATATCACCACGCTTGTCAGCCGTAGCGCTCTTCTGCTGTTAGGGATCAGCTATACGGTGCGCGGCACCCCGATGCGGCATATGGGGGCGGTCGTGGCCAACCATTCGTCCTGGCTCGATATTTTCGCGCTGAATGCCTGTCAGCAGGTCTATTTCGTCTCCAAGGCCGAGGTGGCGCGCTGGCCGGTCATCGGCTATCTGGCGCGGGCGACGGGCACGGTTTTCATCGCCCGCGATCCGAGGGAGGCGCGCGTTCAACAGGCGCTGTTCGAGCGGCGAATAAGGCAAGGACACAAGCTCTTGTTCTTCCCAGAGGGCACGTCGACCGACGGGCGGCGCGTCCTGTCATTCAAGCCGACGCTTTTTGCCGCCTTCTTCACGCCGGGCCTTGAACATGTGATGCATATTCAGCCGGTCACGGTGGCCTTTCACGCGCCACGGGCGCGCGACCCGCGCTTTTACGGCTGGTGGGGCGATATGGACTTCTTTCCGCATCTGATACTGACATTGGCGACCCCGCTTCAGGGCGCGATAGAGGTGATCTTTCACGAACCGGTTCGCGTTGATGATTTTGCCTCGCGCAAGGATCTGTCGGCCTACTGCGAAGAGGTGGTGCGCCGGGGGCTGACACCGCTGATCCAGCCGGACTTGGGCGCGGGGCCTCCAACAGGCCTGTAGGCGCGCCATTTCTTTCAGGCTCTGGGCTTTTTTTCGGGGCTGGGATAAGAGCAGCGCCATGAGCAAGCGATTTTCATTTCAGGTCACGGCGCGTGATGGGCGCGCCCGTACCGGCCAGATCGATACGCCGCGCGGCGAGATCCGCACACCGGCCTTCATGCCGGTCGGCACGGCGGCGACGGTCAAGGCCATGCTGCCCGAACAGGTGCGCGCCACGGGGGCCGATATCCTTTTGGGCAATACCTATCATCTGATGCTGCGCCCCACCGCCGAACGGATCGCGCGCCTTGGCGGGTTGCACAGGTTCATGAATTGGGATCGGCCGATCCTGACTGACAGCGGTGGTTTTCAGGTGATGAGTCTGGCCGCCCTGCGCAAGATGTCGGAAGAGGGCGTGCGCTTTTCCAGCCATATAGACGGCTCCAAACACATGCTTACCCCGGAACGGTCGATGGAGATTCAGCGGCTTTTGGGCAGTGATATCGTCATGTGTTTTGATGAATGCCCGGCCTTGCCGGCCCCGGTGGAAAAGGTGGCCGAAAGCATGCGCCTATCGATGCGCTGGGCCCAGCGGTCGCGCGACGCCTTCGGCGACCGGCCGGGACATGCGCTGTTTGGCATCCAGCAAGGTGGCGTGACACACGATCTGCGCGCCGAAAGTGCCGAGAAACTAAAGGAAATCGGCTTTGACGGCTATGCCGTCGGCGGCCTTGCGGTGGGCGAGGGGCAAGAGACGATGTTTTCCGTCCTCGACTTCGCGCCCGAAATGTTGCCCGCCGACAGGCCGCGCTATCTGATGGGGGTGGGCAAGCCCGACGATATCGTCGGCGCGGTAGAGCGTGGCATCGACATGATGGATTGTGTCCTGCCATCCCGTTCGGGCCGCACCGGGCAGGCCTGGACCCGCCATGGTCAGGTCAATATCAAGAACGCCCGCCACGCTGATGATCCGCGCCCGCTGGATGCGGCCTGCAGCTGCCCGGCCTGCAGCCACTACAGCCGCGCCTACCTGCACCATGTCTTCCGATCGGGAGAGATCATCTCCTCCATGCTCTTGACATGGCACAATCTGCATTACTTTCAGGAATTGATGCAGGGCCTGCGCGATGCGATTGCGGCGGGCAAGCTGGCCCAGTTTGTGACGGCCTTTCATGCCGCCCGCGCCGAAGGCGACATAGAACCGATCTGAGACCTCCCGGAGGGCTCAGCCGTGGGTCAGGTAGATCGACATCTGCCGCATGGTTTCATGAAATTCGGGGCTCAGAACCATCACGTTGAGCGTCTCGTCGTGCAGCTGCCTCAGGTCCTTGTGGATTGATGCAATCTCCAGATCGGTCATTTCCCGGTCGCTGCGTGCAAAACCCGCAATGGTCCGTGACCCGGACCTTACCACCGAAACCGCCGTACCAAAGGCGACGCCATGTTGGGCAGCCTCTACCAGAACCCCCAGCGTATCCTCGTCAGCAAGCTCGCTCCAGCGTTTGGTGCCTTCGTTCGAAAAGCCCCAGCGGATCGAAGGGTCTTGCATCACGTAGCCTTTGGCTGAATAAATATCGAACCACTCTTTTTTGTACGACTGGAAGAAATAGCGCGGTGTCGTGTACTGGATATGCAGACCGATAGCGAACCCTGCAGGGCTGGCCTTGTGTAGCTTTCTTAATAGTGTGTTCGCGGTTTTCACGTTCTCTAGCCATGCTGTCACTGTAGTTTTCGCGCATAGATTGCATTCTTGCGGTTGCAATGGTTACAAATGCACATAGAAC
>JBARVM010000371.1:0-2589 GCA_049646265.1 Paracoccaceae bacterium | reverse complement strand
CGGCTTATGGCGGGGGAGCCTTTGTCAAACTTCCCGATGCGCGCCGCCTATCCCGCCGGCGTCGGCCCGGACAGCCCGCTGCCGCTGGCCGATCCCAATACGCTGGCCGACCCGAACACACCCTGGTTCTCGGTCAAGGAGGCGGTCTTGCCCTTTGCCCGTTTCCCCGGCGTCGATACGCTGCTTGGCCCGGAAATGCGCTCGACCGGCGAGGTGATGGGCTGGGACCGCACCTTCGCGCTCGCCTTCCTCAAGGCGCAGATGGGGGCGGGCACCATGTTGCCAGAGGCGGGCCGCGTCTTCCTGTCGATCAAGGATATGGACAAGACGGCCGAAATGGCCGCCGCCGCCCGCGACCTTGGCACGCTCGGCTTTTCGGTCGTCGCCACCCGCGGCACGGCGGATTGGCTGGCTGCACAGGGTGTCGATGCCCAGCCGGTCCTGAAGGTCTATGAGGGGCGGCCGAATGTGGTTGATATGCTGAAGAACGGCGATATCGCCCTGGTGATGAACACCACCGACGGCAGTCAGGCGATCAGCGACAGCCGCGATATTCGCGCCGTGGCGCTTTATGACAAGATCCCCTATTTCACCACCGCCGCCGCCAGCATCGCCGCTGTCGCCGCCCTCAAGGCCCGCGGCGAAGGCTACGGCGTCCGCACCCTGCAGGGCTGATGGGTGCTCCTCGCGTCCCCGTGCCGGGGGCGCGACCTCAGACCGCCGGTTTCCAGACCGTACAGCACCCCCGCCCCGCCGCCTTGGATGCATAGGTGGCCGCGTCCGCATCCGCCTGCATCTGTTCCACCGCCGGCATGCTATAGAAATTCGACAGTGTGACGCCGATAGAGCCGGATATCAGGCAGGGGCTGTTTTCATAAAGGATCGGCCGTTCCAGCTCCGAGATGATCCGCTCGCCAATACGGGCGGCATGGTTGGCGCTGCCCTCACCGCGCAGGATGATGACAAATTCGTCGCCCCCGACCCGCGCCACCGTATCGGATTTGCGCGTCTCCTCCCGCAGGATCGTGGCCACCTCGACCAGCACGGCATCGCCCGCCGCATGGCCCAAGCTGTCATTTACCCGCTTGAAATAATCGAGATCCAGATGCAGCAGAGCAAAATCCCCGGCGCCACGACAGGCCAAAAGCGTCGCCTGCGCCAGCTCGGCATCAAGCGCGCGGCGGTTGGCAAGACCGGTCAGCGCGTCGGTCAGCGCCTGCGCCTCTGACGCGGCGCGCGCCGCCTGCAATCGGCGGTTCAGCGCGCCAAGTTCCCCCATGACGGCGGCCTTCACCTCTGTCAGATACAAAAGCTCCACCGTCAGGTCGGTTGGGGCGAAATCGGCATTGGTCAGCCGGTGTTCGCGCACCGCATCCGCCACGGCGATCCCGAAAGACAGGTTGAAAAGCGCCCCCTGCCCCTCCGGCAATGGCAAGGCCAGCCCGCGCAACATCGTGTCCGGTCGCCCGGCCATCGTCATCACCAGCTTTTGCCCGAAAAGGCCGCGCAACCGCTCCATATCATCAACCGCCCGCGGCTTTTCCACGAGGAAACGGTCGAAAAGCAGTGCCCCCTCCAGCGGCTGACCATCGGCCAGCTTGGTCAGCGTCGGCCCCGCCGCGCGGATATGGCCGCTCGAACCGACCCAGAGATACATGGGCATCAGCCGTTCAAGCACCTCCGTGCCCAAAAGCGCCATCTGTTCAAAGGGCTGGCCGTCCATCATGCGACCTCCGGCCCGGCAAGATCAAAGGCGCGGCCGGTCGCATATCTTGTCTGCAACAGCTCGACCCGGACGGTTCCGGCCGCCTCGCCCGCGCCGATATCGACCAGCACGAAATCCCCGTAATCATCGGCCATCGCCCGCAAGATACCTGCGAATACAGGTACATAGCCGGGATTTTCCGTATGGCAGACCAGCGCATACTGATTGGCCTCCCGGCAGATCAGCTCCAACGGGGGCAGGCCAATATCATCGACCGCCAGCCGCGCCCGGTCCGGCAGCTCATCCAGCGAATGAAGAAATTCCAGATAATCGACGCCGCCAAACCGCAAGAGACGGCGCAACCGTTCGATGGAAACAAGGAAGGCACCAAAATCTTCCAAAAGCGCATCGCGGGGCTTGGCCAGCCGGTCCTGCGCGGCGGTGACAACCGCCTCCGTCACCGCATCATCATACTGCAACATAGCCTCGAACCCCTCCGGTCCGATGCCCGCGGCAGCCGCGACATCGGCCCAAAGCGCCGGTCCATAGGTATTGCCCAAAAACGCCTGAAATGAGCGGTTTATCAGCCCGTGCATTCTGTGCCCTTCCCTTCTGCGGGAAAGACTATGCCCTAGCCCCTTAAGAAATGGCAAAGCCCGGCGGGCCGCCCGTCACGGGTCAGAAATCGGTCGGCACGCCGCCTTCGGACTTTCTGCGCGCAATGAAATCCTTCAATGCCTCATGGTCGCCCTCATCGATCGCAGGCGCCTTGAAATCGGCCATGATGTCCTTGAAGATCCTGTGCGCCCGCTCCGCCGTCCAGACCCCGCCATCCTGTTGCCAGGCCTCATAATTGCGCCAGTCAGAGGCGATCGGCTGGTAAA
>JBARVM010000370.1:0-2953 GCA_049646265.1 Paracoccaceae bacterium | reverse complement strand
TTATTGAACTTCTCTGCCATGGTGTCGTTATTTCGCTGGTCAGTGAGCTTTGGACTTGAAGCAACTCCGGGGTCAACGGAACCTTCTGATCCACATATTTGGCAGTTTATTGTGGTTGTCTTATTTGCCTTGATCTTCTCGTGGATGGTTCGTCATTCGGCATCGAGCAGCATCGTCGCAATAGATAAGGTTCTTGAAGAGATTTCAGAACTCGTAGTTTTAGGTGAAGCAAGCAAGAATGAAGTTATCAGTCAGAGCCGTCAGACAGACTAGACAATGAGAGTGAAACTCATGTTCCAACTCAATAAGGACGAGAGCTAAGCACACGAAAGGTTGAGCAAACCATGTCCAGCGAACTGAACATCCTCGCACTCTACGGGCTCTACACCGCCCTCATCCTGATCCTGAAAGTCACGGGCGCCACCGGCCAGCTCGGCATGGGCTACCTGCTCTCGTCCCGGGATGAGCAGCGCACGCTGACCGGTATCACCGCCCGCCTCGACCGGGCGCTGACGAACGCGATCACCGCCATGGCGCTCTTCGCCCCCGCCATCCTGATCCTCGCCCTCAAGGGCGGCTTCACCGCCCAGACCCTGCTGGCAGCCCAGGCCTTCCTCATCGCGCGCATCCTCTATGTCCCCGCCTACGGGATGGGCATCACCGGCATCCGCACGCTTCTGTGGCTCATCGGCTTCGCCGCCACCGCCATCCTCTACCTTATCGGGCTCGCCACCCCATGACGCCCCCGCCCTTCTTCTGTTCACAAATACCTGCGGCACAGACCCATCCGCCATGGCAACGTCGGGACAAATGCCCGACAGATGCCATACACATGCCAGACGCTGGCCAGACACCCATTTCCAAAGGAGTAACCCATGGCAGAGTTTGACGTCATCATCATCGGCGCCGGCCCCGGCGGCTATGTCTGCGCCATCCGCTGCGCCCAGCTCGGCCTTAAAACCGCCGTGGTCGAAGGTCGCGAAACGCTTGGCGGCACCTGCCTCAATGTCGGCTGCATCCCCTCAAAGGCGCTCCTGCATGCCTCGCACTGCCTGCATGACGCCACCCATAATTTCGCCAAGATGGGCCTTTTGGGCACCAGCCCCAAGGTCAACTGGGCACAGATGCTGGCCTATAAGGACGAGGTGATCGAGCAGAATACCAAAGGTATCGAGTTCCTGTTCAAGAAGAACAAGATCAGCTGGATCAAGGGCTGGGCCTCCCTGCCCGCCCCCGGTCAGGTCAAGGTCGGCGACGAGCTGCACCGGGCCAAATTCATCGTCATTGCCAGCGGTTCCGAACCCGCCTCCCTGCCCGGCGTCACTATCGACGAAAAGACCGTCGTCTCCTCCACCGGTGCACTAAGCTTGCCCAAGATCCCCAAATCGCTGGTGGTAATCGGCGCCGGGGTCATCGGACTTGAACTTGGCTCGGTTTATGCGCGGCTCGGCTCTGCCGTGACAGTGGTGGAATATCTCGACAACGTCACACCCGGCATGGATGGCGAACTGCAAAAGACCTTCCAGAGAACCCTTAAAAAACAAGGACTTCAATTCATCATGGGCGCCGCCGTCCAGGGCGTCTCGGTTGCGAAATCCAAGGCGACCGTCAGCTACAAGCTGAAAAAGAACGACAGCGAGGCCAGCGTCGAGGGCGATTGCGTGCTGGTCGCCACCGGGCGCAAACCCTTTGTCGAGGGGCTGGGCCTGACGGACCTAGGCGTCGCGATGACCCCTCGCGGTCAGATCAGCACCGACGCGCATTTCGCCACCAATGTCGCAGGGCTTTACGCCATTGGCGACGTGATCGAAGGCCCGATGCTGGCCCACAAGGCCGAGGACGAAGGCATGGCGCTGGCGGAGTTTCTGGTCGGCAAGGCCGGTCATGTAAACCATGCCCTGATCCCCGGCGTCATCTATACCACGCCGGAACTGGCAACGGTCGGGCAGACCGAAGAACAGCTGAAGGCCGCAGGCCGCGCCTACAAGGTCGGCAAATTCTCCTTCATGGGCAATGGCCGTGCCAAGGCGGTCTTTCAGGGCGAAGGTTTCGTCAAGCTGCTGGCCGACGCCGAAACCGACCGGCTGCTTGGCGCCCATATCATCGGCCCCTCGGCAGGCGAGCTTATCCATGAGATTTGTGTCGCGATGGAATTCGGCGCTTCCGCCGAAGATATCGCGCTTACCTGCCACGCCCACCCGACCTTCTCCGAGGCCGTCCGGGAGGCCGCCCTCGCCTGCGGTGACGGTGCCATCCACGCCTGAGACTGGTGCGAAGGGCGGCCCCTCACCCGCCGCGCCCCGCCGCTGCCAGTCGATCATTCATTTGAAACGCCTAGCGGCGGGGCTTTGCCCCGAAACGGTCAGGCCGCTGGGGGTCCGGTGCCTCTGTCCGACCTAAACCGACACAGGCCCTTTGCCGCACCGCGGGATCGGACGTCCACGATCGGCATAGGCCAGGAACATGACAATCTCGTCCGGCGCAGGGCCATCCGGCACAGTCAGGGTCATGGTGTCGAAATGATCGAAGGACCAGGGGTTGTCCTTGTGCCCAAGCGGCAGATCTATGGAAGTTCCGACGCCCCCAACCTTCACGTTTGATGGAATGACGGCTTGGCCGCCACCGGCAGCGGCCCGCATCGGTGCGCCCAGGCGCGGGTGCACCACGGCACCACCATGTTCCATATCCCCGAATGCCCCAACAATGGCGGCTTTTCCATAGGATATGGGCGGTCCGCCCAACAAGGTGACAGCCTGTTCTGCCAACCTTTCCCCTAACGCCGCGCCGATCTCAAAAAGCGGCGAAAGATCCTCTGCAAAACGTCCGGCCAATGGGTTTTTGAACACCGCGGCAACGGCAACGCGCGATACCGGATCGCACCGCTCGCCGAGGGAATCGGTTTCGATCAACTCTCGGAAGAAGACGGTCTTGCGGGTTTGAACCATCATCGGAC
>JBARVM010000369.1:0-7536 GCA_049646265.1 Paracoccaceae bacterium | reverse complement strand
TGCCCTGGATATCGAACTTGGCCAGTGTCAAAGGGCGACTTTCGATCTTGGTTGAAAACAAACGCGTCAAGGTTTGAAAATAGCTTTCATCCGGTATCCAGACTCGACGGAAATAGCGGTCAAACTCTTGGCGCCGCGGGTCCTTCAATATCGACAAAAGCGTCCGCCGGGTCAGGCACCACCATTGCGAGCCCATATGGGGCGTCAGGCCGGCGGGAATCCTGCGGCGGAAACCGACCCGCCTTTGCAGGGCCACATAGGCCTCGAACAGTCGGCGGTGGGTGCGCCAGGAAAAGGGGAACCGCAGCGTAAAACGTTCCTTTGCAAGCCCGTCAATAATCCACGGCACATCGTCGGTGGTCACGCTTTCGATGAAGTCCGTATCGGCATGGTCCGCCAAATAGTTGACGAGTTCGGCGCAGGGCCGCAACGGCAGGCAGGCTCCGGACATCAGATAGGCATGCCCGACTTCAGGATGGCGGTCGAGCAACTGTTCGCTGGCGGCAAGGGTCGCGGCTACCAATCCAAAAGTTCCCCATTCGCAAGCAAACCTTTGAGAAAAGCTGACATTGGGCAAAGTGCTCAGCGCCTCGACGAACCGGTCCACCTCCGGCCCCTTGACCCGGGCATCGATATGCACGACGACCGGCGCGCCTGCGTCGGCCCAAAAGCGTACCACCTGCGCGGTACGCCCAAACGCTTCGTGGCAAAGAAGGACGATACCGACGCTCAATCTGTCGCCCTCATGCCCAACTCCCCTTGGACATCAGACCCAAAATTTCCAGCTGCCGCCAGTTCACATAGCGCTCGCTCCACCGGCACCAGAGGTTCGTTTGGTCTGGGTCGGCGGCGGCATAGGCCACATATTCCTGACTTTGTGAAAAATGCTCGCGGCGGGCCAGTTCCTCGGCCACCTTTTCGGGGAATGTTGACAGAAACTTTGCGTGAAGCAGGCAGCCGGACGCCCGTTCCCCGCCCTTGGTCTCATAAACCAGGTTGAGGCGGCGCGGCAAAAGCATATGGGTCGAATTGACAAAGACGTAGCCCCGCTGCCATCGCACCAGTGGAATCTTGTTCAAAGAGGGCGCATCGGCCGGGCTGTCGGCAAAGAAATGACGTGCCCGGGGCCCGCCCTGTATCCACAGATTACCATAAAGCGGGTTTTTGGAGATGGCATAGTTGCCGCTGTCAAAGCCACAGGCGATCTCGAACGGGTCTTGCCCCATTTGATAGGTTTGCGCGGTAACCGGCCCTTCGGGATACATGTCAAGCAGCATCGCCGGAAAGGATTTGACACCGTAGGTATCGAGCCAATCGGTCAGTGCTGCAAGCGGTCTGCTATCGCAGAACGGATAGACGAAAAATTCGTCTACATCAGCAGTCAACGTCCAGTGGCCATGGCCATATTTGGTTAACAGCCAGTTGAGCCAATCCAGCCCATAACGGGACTTCTGATAACTTTTTTCAGTATGCCACAGCGAAACATCGGCCTGGGCCCGAAGATATTCGTTGGTGCCATCGTCTGACCCGTTGTCGACCAACAGAAATTGCTGCACGCCAAGCTTGCGGTAGTAGTCTAGAAAAAAGGGTAGCCTGATCCGCTCATTTCGCAGCGTGCAAAAGAGCAGGATTCCGTCAGACGTGATCTCATTGGTCCGATTCGCCAGGCACCGCAGCTCCCGCCGCTTGCGAAAAGCTCGGAATAACAGACGCTTGCGGCGTAGCCGCAGCAGGTATTTTTCCGTCAGTTTCACTGCTTGGCTCCCATGGCCATTCAGGCTTTCCGCCTCTGCACTTTAGCCGCAATCATTAAAGACCAGGTTGAAGTGGTCTGTCCAGTGAGGCAACACCAAAGGCTTGAGACGTTGCCTTTCGGCGGCAAGGTGGGCAATCTTTTCGATCCACAATGCGGGGCGGTCGGCAGGCAGATAGGTGGGATAATCGCCCAGAACTTCGCGCGTCACGGCAAGGTCGGTAGCCAGAACCGGCAGGCCGAGACTTGCGGCTTCGGCCGGCGGCAGTCCAAACCCCTCGGCCCGGCTTGGCGCCAAGAGGGCATGTGCTGCCTGTAACACAGCGACAAGATCCGCGTCGCCGAGGTTGTTACGCTCCATCACCAAACCATTGACCGCGCGGTAACGGTCAAGCCGGGCCAGAAGCTGCGTATCGGCCCAGCCGCGCCGCCCGGCGATCAGCAGGCGCGGCATGGCGGTTGGCGGCAGCCGCAAGGCCAGCCCGTCCCACACATCCAACAAAAGACCGATATTCTTGCGTGGCTCTATCGTGCCGATGGCCACAAACAGCGGCCGGTCCAGCGGGATATGGGATGGCACTCTTGCCGAAGGCGCGGCGATTTCAATGCCAAGAGGAATGATGCGCTGTTCTGCCAGACTTTGCGTGTGATGATTGAAAGAGCGGGCGCTACCAGCCGAGGGAAAAAGGATCTGATCGGCATGGCGCGCGGCCCCGGCCAGCAAGGGTGCGAACCGGTCTGGTGCACCCTTGCCCGACCAATCGGGACATTCCAACGGGAAAAGATCGTGAATCATAACCCGGATCGATGCGCCGCCACTGGCAACAGCACCCAGCACATCTGCGCCCAAGTTCCAGTGGCCGACGCTGATCCAGATCTTGCGGGGCGCTCGATTGCCCGCAAGCCAGTCGGAAAGATCAGTGTGCCGGATCCTTTCACCACCCGGGGTGGCCAACCTCCGTGACCTGGCAAGCACCCGGCCAATGAGGCCCCTCGGGCTAACCACAGACGGGCGGTCGATGAGCGACAATATCTGCCGCGCGGCCGCCCGGTCAAAGATCTGCCAGCCAAATCGCGTGCGGCGCAAGGCAAAAAGGTTGCAATCGGCCTGACACAGGTGGGCAAGATAGGCCCGCTCTACCCGGTCGATACCGGTAAGCGGCCCTTCACCGGCGCGCGCGATCAGTCGGGAAATATCGAGAAAACAGGTTGGCTGGCTAGCGCTCATAATGCCCGGTCTGGTGCCAGCGCCAGGCATCGGCAATCATCTGGCTCATCGTCGAACGTGTGGGCTTCCATCCAAGCTCTTTCATTGCCTTGTCAGAACCGCATACCAGCTTCGTCGCATCCCCTGCCCGCCGTTCGCCCAAAATCATCGGCACCTCGCGATTGGTCACAAGCCGCGACTGCTCGATAACCTCGCGCACCGAAAAACCCGCACCGGTTCCCAGACAATAGACGCCACCACCCTTGCCGGACAAAAGCCTGCCGAGACCCAGAACATGCGCCTCTACCAGATCCGTCACATGAACATAATCGCGTATGCAGGTGCCATCAGGCGTCGGATAATCTGTGCCGAATAATGTCAAGGCCGGGCGGCGCCCGTCAACCGCATCCAGCATCAGCGGGATAAGATGGGTTTCGGGGCGATGAAATTCGCCCACCTCAGCCTCCGGGTCGGCACCGGCCACGTTGAAATAGCGAAAGATGACCGGGCGCAATCCAGCGGACTGGGCAAAATCGCCCAGCATTTGCTCTATCGCCAGCTTGGACTTGCCATAGGCATTGATCGGCGCTTGGCCCGTGTTTTCATCCAGCACAACGCCATCTTGATCGCCGTAGGTGGCGCAAGTCGACGAAAAGACGAAATCAAGACAACCTGCCGCGACAGCAGCCTCTATCAAGGTCAGCGAGGAAAGAACATTGCTGCGCCAGTATAACCCCGGGTCGCGCACGGAATCGCCAACCTGCGACAGGGCGGCGAAATGCATCACCGCGACCGGCTGCCAGCGGGCAAAAACCGCGTCAAGCCGCGCCCTGTCAGACAGATCGCCCTGCTCAAACGGCCCGAACCGGACGGCATCCTGCCACCCAGTTACGAGGTTGTCATAAGTGACCGGCTGATATCCCGCAGCACGCAACGCCTTGCAGGCATGAGATCCGATATATCCGGCCCCCCCGGTAACCAGGACCGTTTGAGCCATCAGGGTTTACTCGGCTGCTTTTTGTAAGGACGTCATTTCCAAAAGGAACTGTGAAAACTCATCACGAAGTTCCGGCCGAGCCAGACCAAAGGCGACCGTCGCCTGCAGGAACCCGGCCTTAGAGCCGCAGTCAAACCGCTGCCCGCGGAAGCGGAAACCATAGACATTGTTCTTGGATGTGATCTGCTGGGCAATCGCATCGGTCAACTGAATTTCATTGCCGACGCCTTGCTGCTTGCGCTCCAGATGCTGAAGCACGCCCGGCGACAGGATATAACGGCCAATGACCGCCAGATTTGATGGTGCTTCGCCCTTCTTAGGCTTTTCCACCATGCCCTTGACCGATACCAGCGCGCCCATATCCTCTTGCACATCCAGCACACCATAGGCAGAGGCCTTGTCAGAAGGTACTTCCATCGCCGCGACCATATTGCCGCCTACTTCCGCATAGGCCTCGACCATCTGCTGCAGGCAGGGTTTTTCCGCCGCAATGACATCGTCAGGCAGGATCACCGCAAAAGGTTCGTCGCCGATCAGACGGCTGGCGCACCAAACAGCATGGCCAAGGCCCAGCGCCTTGTGCTGGCGCACATAGGCGATGGCGCCGGAATCCATATTGGTTGCGCGCAAAGTTTCCAGCAATTCGTCCTTGCCTGCGCGCTCCAGGTTCGCCTCAAGCTCATGCGAATGATCGAAGTAATCTTCCAACGCACCCTTGCCGCGCGAGGTTACAAAGATGAACTCCTCAATCCCGGCTGCCCGCGCCTCGTCGATCGCATATTGGATCAGCGGCCGGTCGACCAGGGTCATGATCTCTTTGGGAATGGACTTTGTTGCGGGAAGGAATCGTGTCCCGAGGCCGGCAACTGGGAAAATGGCTTTGGTTATCTTACGAGTCATCATGCGTCCTAATTACTTCTTAAAGCGGCCAGATACAAAGTTACGCTTCGTCATCTCATCGAGCAAGAGTCAGGCAAACATAGGGCGGATACCAGCCAGAAACTTGGGGAAAAAAAGGAAAATAATATCTTTTTTGCCTTCTTAGTTGCCAAATCAGAAACAGAACAGTCTGGAATACCCTTCTTACGGCTGCCAACGCAGAGATTCTTTCGAAACACGTCGTGAAAAGGAGTATAGCCGAAACGGCGGATCAGTGCGATCAGACTTTCCAAAAAGCCCGCCTGTCTGGAGCCAGTACCCCTGATCGGTAAAGCGCAGGCGATGGTAAAGCGCCGTGGGGCTGAAAAGGCAAAGCCAGACAAGATTGCCCTCGTCCACCAGGCGCGCTGCGTCCTGTTTCAGACGGCGGCTCTGCCAGATTCTGCCCGACAGGATGACCTTTGGGCGTTGATCACTTTCCAGCCGCAAGAAGGGCGCGGTGACCCCTTCCAATGGCGTCAAGACAGGAAGGGACCGCGCGCGCGCATTTGCAAACCCATCCGCAAGACCCGCAAGCAGTGCTGCAACCTCTGACCGGCGCAACTGGCCCGCGCGGACAAGTCCGGTGATACGCGCGGTTTCGTCGGCCAGAAGCCTGCCCCAACCCTCATCCAGCGCCGATGCATCCGCCCCCAAACGGCGCAGGGTGATCGCGGTGCTGGCGCCTATGTCCCACAGGCTTAGCGGTGCCCGATTTTCTTTTCGACGGCTGCTTTGCTCTTTCACATGATGCACCCGCGCCTGCGGTACAAAGGCAATCAGCGCCTGACGAGAAGCCAGCCGCAGGTTCAACTCTGTCTCATCCAGATAATAGCTGATTGCCGGGTCGAACCCGCCCAATTCGCATACCCGAGCGCGACGATAGGCGGCATTCGTCCCCTTGATCTCCAAGGCCTTGTCGGCGGTGGTCGGAAATACCCCCCCAGTCCGATCAGCCGGGGCAAGGCGCGACTGCTGCAGCTTCCTGTCGACCCAACCGCCGTCAAACTCAAAAGATATGCCATTGCGGCTGAGAATTGCGCCCCCTGCCGCCGCAACCTGCGGGTCGGCAAACGGCGCGGTCAGACGGGAAAGCCAATCAGGTTCCGGCACCGCATCGTCATCAATGAAGGCGACAACCTCTCCCGATGAAGCCCCGATACCGAGGTTGCGGGCGACAGAGATATTGGGCTGATCAAAGGGCACGGCCTTGACGTGGAAGTCCGCCGCGACAGCCAATCCGCCAGGGTCCGCCACCACGATCACTTCGAAATCCGCATGATCCATCTGAGTGACGGCGAAAAGGCAGCGGCGCAGCGATAGCGGCCTGTGGCGGGAAACAATGATCAGACTTGTCCGGACCGCCCCGGTCATTCCATCGCCATGGCGGCCAGCATCGCCTCTATCCTTGGCACATCCTCTGGGTTGTTCAACTCCCAGAACTGGCGGCCCTTGGCCTCCACCTGAACACAAAGGATGTTTTTCCCGCGTTCTAGAAAGCGCAACTGCTCCAACCCCTCCAACCCTTCCAAAGGGCCCGGACCCCAAACACAGTAATCTTCGAGCGCGCGGGGTCGATAGGCATAGACGCCGACATGGTGAAAGACCGGCGTACTGTCGGCCGCCTGATATTCTTGCGCGGTAAAGGGGATGACTTCCTTGGAAAAGTAAAGCGCCAACCCATCATGGCCGAAAACTGCCGTTGTGCCGCCGACGCGGCCATTGCGGCGATCTTCCAGAAAGCCGTTCAGGGCAGCGCCGTCGCAGCGCAGCACCGGCGTGGCTACATCGGCGGCGGGCGCGGCGCGCAGGCCCGCGACCAACTCCTCGACAAACCAATGAGGGGTCAGGGGCGCATCACCCTGAAGGTTGACGATGATCTCATGGCCCCCGCCCAATGTTTTTGCCGCCTCGGCGCAGCGTTCCGTCCCGTTCAGGCAGGCGGAAGAGGTCATGACAACCTCTGCCCCGAATGACCGCGCATGATCTGCGATCTTTTCGTCATCCGTGGCAACCACCACCCGGTCCACGCCCTTGACCTGCATTGCCGCATCCCAGCTGCGCCGGATCAGGCTGCGCGCCCGCCCCCCGGCGCCGCGCAACTCGACCAGAGGCTTGCCCGGATAACGGCTCGAAGCGAAACGGGCGGGGATGACGATCAGAACTGACATTATTTCACCAGCAGAACCCCCGGCGCGTAGGCCAGGAAAAAGGAATTCTCGAATCCGGGCTTGCCATAGGTAAAGGGCGCATGATCGTCAAACCGTACCATCTGACCGCCAGCGCCGCGCAAAACCGCGTCACCGGCGGCCGTATCCCACTCCATCGTCCGGCCAAGCCTGGGGTAGAGATCAGCCTCGCCCGCCGCGACCAGACAGAATTTCAGCGACGAGCCAGCGCTGGTCATGTCACGAACAGCGTAACGGGCGATATAATCGTCGGTTGGCTGGTCGCGATGCGATTTCGACGCCACGACCATCAATGCCCGGTTGTCGGGCGTAGATACCGAAAGCGCCCTTTGTTCGCCCGGTTGTTCCTTGTCAAAGGGACCAACCTCTTCCACCGCACGCCCGTCGGCCAGCGTATAGAAAAGCCGCCCCTTGGCGGGCGCATAGACCACGCCGCGCTTGGGCAAACCATCTTCGACATAGGCGATATTGA
>JBARVM010000368.1:0-2800 GCA_049646265.1 Paracoccaceae bacterium | reverse complement strand
GACTGCCCTGCCTTTGATGTTTGCCCTTGTCTGCATGAACGGCGGCCCCCGGACGCTGATCGCACCCGGTCTGTGGCAGATGATCTTGCGCGGCATCATCATGTGTGGTGCCTATTTCTGCTACTACCTGGCACTTGCGGCCCTGCCCATGGCCACCACGGCGGCCCTATACTTTTCTTCGCCGCTCTTCATCACGCTCCTGTCGGTGCTGGTGCTCAAGGAAAACGTCGGCCCGCGTCGCTGGGCCGCTGTGGCTGTAGGATTTTGCGGGGTCGTCGTCATGCTGCGCCCCGGGACTGAACTTTTCGACTGGGCGCGGGTACTTGCTGTATCCTCAGGGCTTTTCTACGGCCTGTCGATGGTCAGCGCCCGCAGCCTTGGCGCCCGCCATTCCGCCGCGGCTCTGGCCTTTTACGGCAACGCGGTCTTTCTTGTAATCGCACTTCTGCTGACGCTGGTCTTCGGCTCCGGCAGTTTTGACCATTCCTCCCACAAAAGCCTGGAATTCCTGATGCGCGGCTGGGTGTCGCCCAGCTGGAACGATCTCGGCGTGATGATGGCTTGCGGCGTTATTGCTGCCGTGGGCCTCACGCTTTTGACCCAAGCCTATAGGGTGACAGAGGCGAATGTGGTGGCCCCCTTCGAATATTCCGCCCTGATCTGGAGCGTGATATTCGGCTGGATCTTCTGGCGCGACTGGCCCGATACGGTCGCCTGGCTTGGCATTAGCCTGATCGTCGGGGCGGGGCTTTACGTGCTTTACCGCGAAAACCTGCAAAGCAGGACCCTGCGTGGCGCGGGCCCTTGACCGCACAAAGTACCGGTGCAAACTTTCGCCTGACCTTGCCCTGACCGGATAGAATGCCCATGCCCGACCTGACCGCCACTCTGGCCGCGATCGACAGCGCCAATCAGGCAGATCCCGACCGGTCCGAAGGGGCGCCTGCCGCGCTTCTTTACGGCCAACGGATGACAGATGAGTTGATGCGCCTAGCGCCGGGTGCTTCCGATCTTTTGCAGATCGCCACCCGCGGTCAGCATATAGAGCGTTGGACCAGCCCGCGCAGCGCCTATCCCGAAGGAAAGGAGGGGTATCTGAAATGGCGCCGGGATCTCGGTCAGTTTCATGCCCGCCGCGTGGCAGAAATCATGGAGGCTCATGGCTATGACGGGGTCGCATCGGCAAAGGTCGGCAGCATGATCCGCAAGGAGGGGATCAAACGCGACCCCGACACTCAGCTACTGGAAGATGTGATCTGCTTTACGTTCCTGCGCTGGTATTTTCAGCCCTTCGCCAGCGGCCGCGACCCCGATGCGCTCTTGCGTATCGTCGAAAAGACTGCGCGCAAGATGTCTGACGCCGCCCGCAAACAGGCTCTTTCGGAATTCGATCTGCCCGAACCGTTTGCCGCAGCCTTCCGCACCTGATTGGCGCCGATTTTTCAACAATTTCCGCAATCTAGGCATGATTGCGCTAAAAATCGACCAGATAAACAACCAGCGCCCCGCAAACAGGCGCGAATATGTTGCATTTTATCAACCATCACGAATGATTGCCTATAAGGCGCTGAAATCATGCGGGAAGCTTTGCTCACAGTCCTGTATAGGCTCGACCCAGAGCAGATAGTCGGCACAAGCCGAGGAGATAGTTACAAATGTCGCAAGACAGGATTTCCGCACAAGGCGTCACAGATGCCGAAGCGGCGCAGGCAAGCAGATTGCCGGCACAAGCGGTTGCAGGCATGCAACCCACGCCAGAGGCTACAAAGAATGCCGCAAAGACTGTAACACCAATCAACGATATCCTCTTCCGGGACTGGGCATCGATCTGATGGTCGGTGGCCCGGTCGAACACTAAACGGGGCAAATGCCCATGCCGCGCCCGGTTTCATCCATCCCAAATCTCGGCCCCGCGTCAGAGGCGGCCTTTGCCCGCGCCGGTATCCATAGCGCCGAAGAGGTCTACGCCCTTGGTGCGGACGAAGCCTATCTACGTCTCTTGCAGTCTGGCACCCAGCCGCACTTCATTGGCTATTACGCTCTGGCTATGGGGGTACAAGGACGGCCTTGGAACGATTGCCACGGTGCTGAAAAGGCGACCCTGCGCAAGGCCTTTGACGCGATCAAGGCCTCCGCCGCCCAAAGCCACCCCATGGAAAAGGGCCGCTCCGAGATGGAAGCGGCCCTGGATCTGCTTGGCCTCAGGCCGTCTTCGGTAAAGAAGGGCGGCAAAGGCGAAAAGGGCGGGGTTTAGCCGACCAGTTCAAGACCGGAGAAGAAGAAAGCGATCTCGCGTGCGGCCGATGCCTCGCTGTCCGAACCGTGCACGGAGTTTTCGCCTTTGGAGAGGGCAAATTCCTTGCGGATCGTGCCAGCATCGGCAGCGGCCGGGTCAGTCGCACCCATCACTTCGCGGTTCTTGGCAATGGCATTGTCGCCTTCCAGAACCTGAACCACAACCGGCTCGGACGCCATGAAAGCGCACAGTTCGCCGTAAAAGCCACGCTCGGCATGTTCGGCGTAAAAGGCGCCAGCCTGCGCGGGCGTCAGGTGGATACGCTTGGACGCCACGACGCGCAGACCTGCATCCTCGAACTTGGCAACGATCTTGCCGGTCAGGTTGCGCTTGGTTGCGTCGGGCTTGATGATGGACAGCGTGCGTTGGGTCGCCACGTGATCTACCTTTTGGTTGGTGGCTGCGGGGCACTGGGCCCGGCGCCGGATATGATGGCGGCCTGCTAGCATGGCGGCGCGCCAATGAAAAGATGTGCGCGGCGCATGCCGGCCTGCCGCCGCACTT
>JBARVM010000367.1:0-10094 GCA_049646265.1 Paracoccaceae bacterium | reverse complement strand
GCCTGAAACAGCCAACAGCCAGGCATTTACCCATGCCAAGGCTTGGCATTACGGGCCGGTCAACCCTCCGCCCTCTGCCGAAAAGACCGCCGCCAAATGGCAGCCGCAAGCAGAAGTCTTGGTGGTTCAACCCATGTCTCAGCCAGCGCCATCGCATCGGCTACAGCCGGATGAGACGGCCGATATTCCTGCTGACAAGGCCCGGACACCAGCCTTGCCTCTCGCAGCGACCAAAGCGGCAGACACTGACGGTTTGCCACGCCTAACTGTGGGGCCGGCCTCTAACAGCGCCGTTACCGGCCAAGGGGTGGCCCGGACTGCCCCTGACCCCATGCCGGAGGCTTTAACCATTTTCCCAGCCCGGACAGTCGCGGCGCAACCGATCACACCGCCAGGCGAAGCCAGATTGCAAAGCGCCCCGCCTGAAGTGGTCCCCCTCCTCGACCAGGCAATCCGGTCGGAAGAATACCAACGGCCCGCATCACCGTGGGCTTCCACCACTTTGCCCCCCGCCGTCGCGCCAGTCACGCTGCCGGGCGCCTTGCGCGCGGCAGTGCCGGAACGATCAGCCGCCTTTGACAGGCGCCCCATCCTTGTGGCAACGGCCGAGCCCGCCAAGCCGGTTCGAACCCATGACGGGCAAGGCGCGGGGCAGGAGCTGGGGCAAGGCATTCTGACGGCCATCACCGCCCCCGGCGCGGCGGATGGCGCAGCACCGGTGCGTCTCGACGGCTTTGTGGGCGAGATTGCCAACATGACTGTGGGTCTTGACCGGTCGCCGCTGATCGGTGGCCCGGCGCTGACCATACCGGCTGCCAGCCTCTTGCATCATCCGCCCCAGCTGGTTCACGCAGTCGCCCAGCAACTGGCCGGGGCCATCGAAACGGCCACCAACCGCCCGGTGGAACTTACCCTGTCGCCCGAAGAGCTGGGCCGGGTGCGCATGACGCTGGCCGCCAGCGGCGAGGCTGGTCTGACGCTGACCATCTCTGCCGACCGGCCCGAAACCATCGACCTGATGCGTCGCCATATCGACCAGCTGGCACAGGATTTTCGCGACCTCGGTTATCGCAATCTGAGTTTCAACTTTTCCCGTGACGAACAGCCGCAAGGCCATCAGCATGATGTCGGGCAAGAGAATGGGCGCCACCCGGACCACGCCGAACCGGCCCGCCCTGACCTGCCCACACAACTTGCGCCCGTTGCAGTGCCCAGCGGTCTTCAGACCGCTGACCGGCTCGACCTACGGCTTTGACAGGATAGATCCATGAATGCTCTTGACGCGCTAGGCGCCACAAACAGCCTGCAATCGGCCAAACCTTCGACCGACGCCCAGAAAATCTCTGGCGATTTCGAAATGTTTCTGAAGATGCTGACCGCGCAGATGAAAAACCAGGACCCGCTGAACCCGATCGAATCGTCGGATTATGCCGTACAGCTCGCCACCTTTTCCGGCGTCGAACAGCAGGTGAAAACCAACGACCTGCTGGCCGCTCTGGCCGGCCAGCTTGGCACCAACGGCATGGGGCAGTTCGCTTCCTGGGTCGGGATGGAGGCGCGGGCAGCCGTCGCCGCCGACTATACCGGCAGCCCCATCACCCTCTACCCCGCCCCGGCGGCCGGTGCCGACAAGACCGTTCTCGTCGCCCTCGACGCGCAGGGGCGAGAGGTGACGCGGCAGGAAATCCCCGTCTCTGCCACGCCCGTGAACTGGACGGGTGTGACGGCATCGGGCGGTCAGGTCATGGCGGGCAGCTATAGCTTTCGGCTTGAAAGCTATGTGGGCGGCCAGCTTGCCGCCAATGATCAGGTCGAAAGCTACAGCCGGATCGTCGAGATCAGGCAGGGCAGCACGGGCCCCATCCTTGTTCTGGCAAGCGGCGCCACAACCCTCCCGGGAGAGGTCAAGGCCCTGCGGCCAGCCGGTACTGCAGCCCCGGCGCCCTAGAAAGGCAAAAAGAGCGCCACCGCGTAGCCCACAGCAACAAGAAGCACCGCGAGGGCAATCTGGCGGAATGTTTTGCGCTTTTTCGGCGGCAACGGCGCAGCCTGCTCGGCCTGCCGCATCAGCAGCGTTTCGAACATCTGCGGCAGCTTCGGCCCGAAATGACCAAGCACCTGCGCCGTCTTGACCAGATCCCGCAAGAGCGCCTGCGGGCCGATATTGGTGCGAATGTAATCCTCGACCACTGGCCGGGCCGTATCCCAGATATTGATCTGCGGGTCGAGTGAGCGTGCCACGCCTTCGACCACAACCATGGTCCGCTGCAACAAGATCAGTTCCGTCCGCGTCTGCATCCCAAATCTCTCTGTTACTTCAAAGAGATAAGAGAAGAGGCGCGCCATGGAAATTTGATTGGCATCGGCCCCGGCAATCGGTTCGCCAACCGCTCGCAGGGCGCGAGCAAATTCGTGAATGTCACGGTCCGCCGGGACATAGCCTGCCTCGAAATGCACCTCTGCCACACGTTTGTAGTCGCGCCGCAGAAAACCCATCAAGATCTCGGCATAGACCCGGCGGGTATAAGGATCTATCTGGCCCATGATGCCGAAATCAAAGGCGATGATATCGCCGTTTTCGGCAACCTTCAGATTGCCCTGATGCATGTCGGCATGAAAGAACCCGTCGCGCAGCGCATGGCTAAGGAAAAGCTGCAGGACCCGCTTGGCCAACACCGCGCAATCGTGCCCCGCTGCCTTGATCGCCGCCACGTCTCCCAGCGGCAACCCCTCGGCCCAGCCCAGAACCATCACTTGCCGCGAAGACAGGTTCCAGATGGTCTTGGGCACCTGAAACCCCTTGTCCTTGGCGGTTGTATCGGCAAATTCCGACGCCGCCGCTGATTCCAGCCGCAGGTCCAGTTCGCCCATCACCACCTGTTCGAAATGCGCCACTACATCGTTCGGACGCAGGCGACGAGAGGCGGGTGAGAGCGCCTCGATGATCCCAGCGGCGAAATAGAAAGCATCCAGATCGCGGCGAAAGGCGCGCACAATACCGGGACGCAGAACCTTGACTGCGACATCCTCGCCGGTTTGGCGGATACGCGCGCGGTGCACCTGCGCGATGGAGGCAGCGGCGACCGGTTCAGAGAGTTCCGAGAATATCGCATCAGCGGGCTGGCCCAGTTCGGCCTCGATCACCTGCCTGGCCTTGGCCAGCGGAAAGGGCGGCAGCTTGTCTTGCAACACCCGTAACTGATCGGAAAGCTCGTCGCCGACGACGTCAGGGCGGGTCGAAAGAACCTGTCCGAACTTGATGTAGGCCGGGCCAAGTGCGGTCAGGGCGCGTGTTACCGGCGGCAGGGCAGGATCGCCGTGATAGCCAAGCCAGCGGAATGGCCAACCGATCACCCGCGCCGCCAGCCGAAGCCTCGGCGGCACATCCATCGCCTCCAGCGCCAACTTCATCGCACCGGTCCGCTCGAACGTGGCTCCGGTGCGTATCAGCCGCCAAAGATTGTGAGGCCCGCGCATGGTTCAGACCTTCCAGGCGGAATGGAGCGCGGCAATCCCCATGGACAGGTTTCGGTATTTGACCTGCGCAAAGCCCGCCTGCCGGATCATGCTGGCAAAGCTTTCCTGATCGGGAAACTTGCGGATGGATTCGACCAGATATTGGTAACTGTCGCGGTCGTTGGCGATCAGCTTGCCCATCTGCGGGATCACGTAGAAGGAGTAAAGGTCATAGGCCTTTTGCAGGGCGGCGTTGGGCAGCTGGCTGAATTCCAGCACCATCAGGCGCCCACCCGGCTTGAGCACGCGATAAGCCTCTGTCAGCGCGTCGGCGATGCGGGTCACGTTCCTTATACCAAAGCTGATGGTATAGACGTCGAAAGACGCATCGGAAAAGGGCAGCGCCATCGCATCGCCAACGATCCAGTCAAGACTGTCGGCCAGATTTTCCGCCTCTGCCCGTTTGCGGCCCTCGACCAGCATCGGTTCTGTAAGGTCGCAAACAGTGGCATGGCCACTTTTGGCCCGCGAAAGAAAGCGAAAGGCGATATCGCCGGTGCCGCCCGCCACATCCAGCAACCGCTGACCTGGCCGCGGCGCCAGCCAGTCCATCATCGCTTCTTTCCACAGCCGGTGGATACCGACGCTCATCACATCATTCATCACGTCATAGCGGCTGGCGACACTGCTGAAGACGCCATGCACCATCCCGGCCTTTTCAGCCTCGGGGACTGTCTGAAAGCCGAAATGAGTGGTTCTATCGTCTGAGTGTGACATGGTTCGCGCCTGAGGTTTCCAGTCTTCCTTATACGTGGCTGGGGCTGATAGACAATGCGACGCATAATCCGGGGGAAAGTGATGCCAGAATTGCCCGAAGTTGAAACGGTGCGCAGCGGGCTTGCCCCGGTGATGGTCGGGCAAGTGATTGACCGCGCCAGAGTCAACCGCCCTGATTTGCGTTTCGCCCTGCCCGACCGGATGGCTGACCGGCTGACCGGCGCCCGTGTGCTGGCCCTGCGCAGGCGGTCGAAATACATACTGGCCGACCTTTCGACGGAAGAAACGCTTTTGATCCATCTGGGCATGTCCGGGCGCATGCTGGTGTCAGGCGCCACCCTTGGCCAGTTCGCGCATGACCATCCTGCCCCGGCAAAGCATGATCATGTGGTGCTCGATATCGACACGGGTGCGCGGGTAACCTTCAACGATGCCCGCCGCTTTGGCGCGATGGATCTGATGGCCACCGCCAGCACCGACCATCATTGGTTGCTGAAGGATATCGGCCCCGAGCCGCTCGGCAACGCATTCAACGACAGCTATCTCGCCGCGCGTCTTGCCGGGCGAACTATGCCGATCAAGACCGCCATGCTCGACCAACGGATCGTGGCGGGCCTTGGCAATATCTATGTGGCAGAGGCGCTGTTCCGGGCGCGCATCGACCCAAGGCGCAAGGCAGGCGATCTCAGCGCGGCCGAAGTATCCGGGCTGGTAACGGTCGTCCGTTCCGTCCTGGAAGAGGCGATAGCGGCGGGCGGTTCCTCCTTGCGCGATTACCGGCAGGCGGATGGCGAACTGGGTTACTTTCAACATTCCTTCAGCGTCTATGGCCGTGAAGGGGCGGCCTGCCAGACCCAAGGCTGCACCGGCATTGTCGCGCGAATCGTGCAATCCGGCCGCTCGACCTTTCTCTGCACCAACTGTCAAAAATGACTTTGCACTGGTGAATGCAGGCTGTTAGCCCTTGGCAAGATCATAGGGGGGTACCAGATGCCATATCAGACGCTGATCATAGATATTGACCAGTCGGTCGCGCTGATCCGGCTGAACCGGCCCGAGGCGTTGAATGCGCTGAACTCGACCATGATGGGCGAACTGGCGGCCGCGCTCGACGGGCTGTCGCACGATCCATCGGTTCGCGCGATGGTGCTGACCGGCTCGGAAAAAGCCTTTGCCGCCGGGGCCGACATCCGCGAAATGGCCTCGAAAAGTTTTGCCGACATCTTCCGAGAAAATCTTTTCGCCGACGAGGCGGACAGTATCCGCGCCACCCGCAAGCCGCTGATCGCCGCAGTTGCCGGCTATTGCCTTGGCGGCGGCTGCGAACTGGCGATGCTGTGCGATTTCATCATTGCCGCCGATACGGCAAAGTTCGGCCAGCCGGAGATCAACCTTGGCATCATCGCCGGTATCGGCGGAACGCAGCGCCTGACCCGCCTTATCGGGCGGGCAAAGTCGATGGATATGCATCTGACCGGCCGCATGATGGGCGCGGCAGAGGCAGAGGCCGCGGGGCTGGTCGCGCGCGTGGTCGCGCCAGACTCGCTGCTGTCAGAGGCGCTGTCTGCCGCCCGCGCCATTGCCGAAAAGTCCCAGGTCGCCGTGATGGCGGCGAAAGAGGCCGTACACCGCGCCGACGAAGCGCCACTGGCCGAAGGCATCCTGTTTGAGCGCCGCCTTTTTCAGGCGCTCTTTTCGACCGAGGACCAGAAAGAAGGCATGCAGGCCTTTGTCGAAAAGCGACCAGCGCGTTTTGCCGACAAATAGGCAAAGAATCTATGCCGGGCCTTGTTGACTTATGCGCGAGTCGGCCCTAGAAGCGCGACTTCAGAATTACTCGAACCGAAATCGGAAACTGACACATGGCCAATACGCCCCAGTCCAAGAAGCGCGCACGCCAGGCTGAGCGTCGTCAAGACGTGAACAAGGCACGCCGTTCGCGGATCCGCACCTTCCTGCGCAAAGTCGAGGAGGCGATCGCCTCTGGCAAGCAGGATGACGCGGCTGCAGCGCTGCGTGCTGCCCAGCCGGAACTGGCGCGTGGCATCACCAAGGGTGTTCTGCACAAGAACACCGTTGCCCGCAAGATGTCGCGCCTGTCGGCCCGCGTAAAGACCCTGGCCTCCGCCTAAGCGCAAGAGCCAAGACCTGTCTATAGAGGCGCCTCTCCGGACGGCGCCTCTTTTCGTTTGTCCGTCCCGCCGATCGCGTCCTGACAGGGGCCGCTGTGGCACCACCGCACCGCAAAAACCGCCAGTGGGGATTCTTTGTGACAAAGCGTGAGTCAAGCGCGAAGATCGGTTGCCGTCAGCCTCTCATGCTTGCTAGCTTGTCTGAGCGATTCACATCGTCTTTGGGGGGACAGAAGGTTCCTGTGCAAGACAGTCCGGACGACTGCCAATTTGTCCGAACGTTTCTTCACAGTTTGCCGGCTTGTCTGTAGGCCAAACTGAATTGGCCACACAGGTTGCACATGTTGATTTCGGGATACTTCCCGGAATTGCTTTGTTTGTGTCCGAACCCAATCCTGTTGCCCTTTGCGGCACAGCCTTGTCATGCAGGCTGTCCCCTCATCTGGCACAGAGAATGCGAGGAATCGTCAGGGCTACCGGCTTTGCCGTTGGCACCGGCGGGACAGTATGGAATGCGAGCGGAGAGAATGACGAAAAGCACCTGGGGGCGGGCACAAACGGGACTACGCAAGGCAGTTGGCAAGAATGCCTATGCGTCTTGGATCGAACCATTGGTTTTGGTCAGCATAGAGGATGGGCTCGCGCGTTTCGACGTGCCGACGCGCTTCCTCTGCGAGTGGGTTTCACGAAATTACAGCGAAGTCGTGCGCCAACATCTGGTGCTGGCAGGTGCCGAAGTGACACGGGTGGAATTCAACGTGGCCAAGGTGCGCCCGATCCCGATTGCCGAAGTGACCAACCCTAAACAGGCCGGTAGTTCACCCTCCCGCGCCGCAAGCAGTGGTAATGGTGACAATGACGGCGGCCCGCTTGACGAACGGTTCACCTTTGACAGTTTCGTGGTGGGCAAGCCGAACGAACTGGCCCATGCCGCTGCCCGCCGCATGGCGGAGGCTGGCCCCGTCACCTTCAACCCGCTCTTTCTTTATGGCGGCGTCGGGCTGGGCAAGACCCATCTGATGGTCGCCATTGCCCATGAAATGCGCCTGCGCCAACCGGATCTGAAGGTGCGCTACCTGTCCGCCGAACAGTTCATGTACCGTTTCGTTCAGGCACTGCGCGACAAGCAGGTCATGGATTTCAAGGAAATGTTCCGGTCCGTCGATGTGCTGATGGTTGATGATGTCCAATTTATCGCTGGCAAGGAATCCACGCAGGAAGAGTTCTTCCACACGTTCAACGCGCTTGTCGATCAGAACAAGCGGATCGTCATTTCCGCCGACCGCGCCCCGGGCGAGATCAAGAACCTGGAAGAGCGGATCAAATCGCGCCTGCAATGCGGGCTGGTCGTCGATATGCATCCGACCGATTATGAATTGCGGCTGGGTATCCTGCAGCAAAAGGCGGAACTTTACGCTGGCCAGTATCCCGGCCTGAAGATGGCCGATGGTGTGCTGGAATTCCTTGCCCACAGGATCACCACCAATGTCCGGGTCCTCGAAGGGGCCCTGACCCGGCTTTTCGCCTTTGCCTCTCTGGTCGGGCGCGAGGTGACGCTGGAACTGGCGCAGGATTGCCTTTCCGACATCCTGCGTTCCTCTGAACGCAAGATCACCGTCGATGATATCCAGCGGCAGGTCAGCGAACATTTCAATATCCGGCTGGCCGACATGATCGGCCCCAAACGCACCCGCACCGTTGCGCGCCCGCGCCAGATCGCCATGTATCTGTCCAAACAGCTGACCACCCGCTCACTGCCCGATATCGGGCGGCGCTTTGGCGGTCGCGATCACACCACCATCATGCACGGGGTGCGTGTCATCGAGGAAATGAAAAAGACCGATCACCAGATCGCGGAGGATGTCGAAATGCTGCTCCGCCTCCTCGATCGGTAAGATAATCGCCCGGCCAGCCTTGACGGCGGGCGCATTACAACGGAAATTTCTGAAAAATCTTGAGCTTCAAGGGAAATTTGCTAGGTTTCCTTTCCCGGACCCCGGTCCAAGGCGCCGGGGCAGAGAATGACAGGGGCCGGAACGGCGCCAACCGGCATGACAGGGGATGGATATGAAGATCAGTATCGAACGCGCAACGCTTCTCAAGGCGGTCGCTCAGGCGCAGTCGGTCGTCGAGCGGCGCAATACCATCCCGATCCTTGCAAATGTGCTGATAGAGGCCGAAGGCAGCACCGTTTCGCTGCGCGCCACCGATCTTGATATCGAGGTGACCGACAAGGCCACGGCCATGGTCGAACGCGCAGGCGCCACCACCGTCTCGGCGGTGATGCTGCATGAGATCGTGCGCAAATTACCGGACGGATCGCTGGTACAGCTGACCGACGACAGCGCCAGCGGTCGCCTGACCATTCAGGCCGGCCGCTCCACCTTTTCGCTGGCGACCCTGCCGCGAGAGGATTTTCCCGTCATGGCCTCGTCAGAATATTCGGCGAACTTCTCCGCTGGTGCCGCGGTTCTGCGCCGCCTTTTCGACAAGTCGAAATTCGCCGTCTCCACCGAAGAGACCCGCTATTACCTCAACGGTGTCTATATGCATGTGGCAACCGGAGAGGAGGGGCCGGTCCTACGCTGTGTCGCAACCGATGGCCACCGTCTGGCACGGATCGACGCGCCCTTGCCGGATGGGGCGGCAGGCATGCCGGGCGTCATCGTGCCACGCAAGACCGTGGGGGAGTTGCGCAAACTTCTGGATGATGACGAGGTGCAGATTGCCGTATCCGTCTCTGAAACCAAGGTGCGTTTCGCCACGCCCGCCATCACCCTGACCTCTAAGGTCATCGATGGCACCTTCCCGGACTATACCCGCGTGATCCCCACCGGTAACACCAAACGGCTGGAGGTTGACGCGGCCGAGTTTGCCAAGGCGGTGGACCGGGTGGCAACCGTGTCTTCCGAAAGGTCACGGGCAGTCAAACTGCAGCTCGATGAAGACCGGCTGATCTTGTCGGTCAATGCCCCCGACAGCGGCGCCGCCGAAGAGGAGCTGGCGGTCGCTTACGGTGACGAACGGCTCGACATCGGGTTCAACGCCAAATATCTCTTGGAAATCGCCAGCCAGGTAGACCGGGAAAATGCCGTGTTCCTTTTCAACTCCTCCGGCGATCCGACCTTGATGCGCGAAGGCAATGACACGTCGGCGATCTACGTTGTCATGCCGATGCGGGTCTAACCGCGCCTGATGCGCCGCGCGGGCGCGCCTGCCCTCGTCTTGGGCACGCAGGACCGCCGCCGGTGATGAAAGGATAGGCACATCCGTGCCAGGCTTTGCCATAACAGCGCTGATGATGTCCCACTTTCGGTCGCATCGCCGGACCAATCTGGCGTTTGACGGGCGGCCTGTGGCGATCTTCGGGGCCAACGGCGCCGGAAAAACCAATATTCTCGAAGCGATCTCGCTTCTGTCGCCCGGCCGTGGCTTGCGGCGCGCAACACCGGCAGAGTTTGCCCGGCGGCCGGAAATGCTTGGCTGGAAGATCAAGGCAGAGATTGGCAGCCACCAGATCGAAACCTTTGCCGAGGCAGCCGGGCCACGCAGCGTTCTGATCGACGGCAAAGGCACGACGCAGGTCGATCTCGGCCGCGTCACCCGCATATTGTGGCTGGTGCCCGCGATGGACCGGCTGTGGCTGGAAGGGGCCGAAGGGCGTCGGCGGTTTCTGGACCGGATGGTCCTGTCATTCGTGCCCGCCCATGCCGATGCCGTCCTGGCCTA
>JBARVM010000366.1:0-4441 GCA_049646265.1 Paracoccaceae bacterium | reverse complement strand
GCCTTGGCCATCATGTAGCCCCCGCCTGCCCAAAAGCCGATATTCAGGGCATGATGCGCGCCTGGACCAAGATCGTCGCCTGCGGCACAGCCCTTGGCATTCAATCCATCGTCGCGGCGCGCGGACGACCATTGGAAAAGGGAGAGGTTGAGCCCCTGTCCCTTTCGGCGATGCGCTATGCCGAAAGCATCTCTGGCGCAGACTATTTGCAGGCAGTCGGCAAGATCCACAGTTTCGGCCGTCAAATGGCGGCCTTCTTTACCGATTGGGACATCCTGCTGACCCCGACGTTGGCCGAACCCCCTGCCCTTGTCGGTCGCTTTAACCATGCCACCGATGACTATGTAAACTACCGTATCGGCCCAGGCATGATTTTTGACTATTCGCCCTTTTGCGCCGCCTTCAATGCCTCTGGCCAACCGGCGGTGTCGCTGCCGCTGGCACAATCGGCCAAGGGCCTGCCGATCGGCATCCACCTTGCCGCAGCTTTTGGCCGCGATGAAATCCTCCTCTCTCTCGCGCGGCAACTGGAACTTGCCGAACCCTGGGCAGAGCGCCGCCCACCCTTCCCGACTTTTCAAAACTAAAGGTTGTTCAAAGCCCTGCCACGTCGCGCCTGCCCACTAAGCAGTTGCGCCGAATCGTGTAAACGGACTTAATGATCAAAAGTTGGATCGGTGTTGGGGGACCTCGTAATTGTCAGACATTGCCGTCGAGGCTAGGGCCGTATCGAAACACTTCGGCCAGGGTGACGCCCTCGTAACAGCCTTGGAAGGCGTCTCCGTTTCAATTGGAAAAGGCGAGTTCTTTACCCTGCTTGGCCCGTCCGGCTGTGGCAAGACCACGCTCTTGCGCCTGATCGCCGGCTTTGAAAGCCCCTCGTCAGGGCAGATTTTTCTCGACGGGCAGGACATTACCGAACTGCCTCCCAACAAACGGCCGGTTAACACCGTCTTTCAGAATTATGCCCTTTTCCCGCATCTCTCCGTCGCCAGGAACGTCAGTTTCGGTCTGGAGATGTTAGGGCGACCAAAGACCGAGATTGCGGCGCGCACCGCCGAAATGCTGGCGCTGGTCAAGCTGGATGATTTCGCCGACCGCAAGGTCAGCCAACTCTCTGGTGGTCAGCAACAACGCGTTGCCCTTGCCCGTGCCCTGGCACCCGAACCGAAGGTGCTTTTGCTGGACGAGCCGCTTTCGGCGCTGGACCTGAAACTGCGCAAGGAAATGCAGATAGAGTTGAAGCGGCTGCAAACCGAAACCGGCATTACATTTGTCTTTGTGACACATGATCAGGAAGAAGCGCTGACGATGTCCGACAAGATCGCGGTCATGTCGGGCGGCAGGATCCAGCAGATCGGCGGCGCGCACGAGATTTACAATCACCCGGTCAACCGTTTCGTCTCCTCCTTTATCGGCGAAAGCAATTTTCTGTCGGCCACGGCAAAGGATGGTCAGGTCACGATTGCAGGCGGCACACCGGTCGAGGTGTTGGGCGCCGAAGGCAAAAGCGGGACAGTCACGATCGCCGTGCGGCCCGAACAGGTGCGGCTGGTCGACGCCAAGACCAAAGGGGCCATCACGGCTACGGTGCGCAACCTTGTCTATTTCGGCACCGACACCCACTGCATTCTGGAAATCTCCGACGGATCTGAGGTTGTCGCCCGCCTGCAAAGCCCTGCCTCTGGCGATGTAGGTTTGACCATCGGATCAACCGTTGCCGTACAATTCGCGCCGGGCGCCGCCCGCGTGCTGGAGGATTAGGCAATGTCCCAGACACTTGAGGAACGGCTTGCCGCGAAATCAGTGCGCAACAGCTGGCTCCTGTCGGCGCCGGCACTGGTGATCCTTTCTCTGGCGGCGGCGGGCCCGCTTTTGATCATGCTGGTCTATTCCTTTCTGATACCCGGCACTTACGGCAACGTCGAATGGGGCTTTTCCCTGAATGGCTGGTACGGGATCCTGTATTCCAAGGATATTTTCGACGACACCTATGTTCTGGCCGATGCACATCTGGCCATCTTCTGGCGCAGCGTGAAACTGTCGCTTCTGACAACAGTTTTCACATTTGCTGTGGGCTTTCCGACCGCATGGTTCATCGCCACACGGCCACCAAAACAGCGCGCCTTGTGGCTTTTCTTCATCACCATCCCCTTCTGGACCAACCTTCTGATCCGAACCTATGCAATCAACGAGGTGATCCGCAACGAAGGGGTGATGAACACCCTTCTGCTCAAGTTGGGGCTGATATCCGAACCGCTCCGCGTCATCTACACCGACACCGCGGTCTTTATCGGCATGGTCTATGTCTATCTTCCGCTGATGGTGCTGCCGCTATTTGCGTCCATCGACCGGTTCGACATGAAACTGCTGGAGGCAGGCTATGACCTGTTCGCCAGTCGCCTGCAGGTCTTGCGGCGGATCATCCTGCCGATCGTCAAACCGGGCATCATTGCCGGATCGATCCTTGTCTTCGTACCTTCGCTCGGCGCCTATGTGACGCCGCGGGTGCTGGGCGGCGGCAAGCAGATGATGATCGGCAACCTGATCGACCTGCAATTTGGTCAGGGGCGCAACTGGCCACTTGGGGCGGCCCTGTCGATGACCCTGCTGGTTGTCGTGGCGCTGTCGCTGCTTGCCTATGTCCGTTTTGCCAACAGGGACGGTGGCCATGGCTAAGGCAAACTTTTCCAGCGACCGGTTGCCCGGCTTCAATACCATCGCAATTCTGGTCTTTGTCGCCCTTTACCTGCCGATCCTGACCTTGGTGGTTTATTCCTTCAACGGCCACAAATCCATCGCCGTCTGGGGCGGGTTTTCCTTTGACTGGTATTTCAAGGCCTGGGAAAATACCCATGTCAAGGATGCGACGCTGCGGTCATTGACCATCGCGGTAATGGCCAGCGCCATCGCCACGACCGCCGCCACACTGGCAGCCCTTGGCACCACGCGAAGGAGACATTTCCGTGGTCAGACCTTTGTCTATGTGATGATCAACCAGCCGCTGATGGTGCCGGAAATTGTCACCGCCGTGGCGCTTTTGATCTTCTTTGCTTCGATCAAGGTCGCCACCGGCTATCAGGGGCTTGGCTATCTGATTGCCGCCCATTCGGCCTTTTGTATCCCCTTCGCCTATCTGCCGATCCGCGCCCGTCTCGAAGGGATGAACCTTTCGCTGGAAACCGCCGCCTCTGACCTTTATGCAACGCCGTTCCAGACCTTTCGCTATGTCACATTGCCTATCCTCGCCCCCGGCATCATCGCCGGGGCCATGCTTGCATTTGTGATCTCGCTCGACGATGTTGTTATTACCGAGTTTGTGAAATCAGGTGGGCAGGACACGTTGCCAACCTACATGCTGGGCCAGATCCGGCGTGCGCTGACGCCAGAAGTAAACGCCATATCCACGGTCCTTCTGGCTGTAACGGTCGTCTTGCTCACCGCCTTTTTCCTTCTGACGCGCAAGAACGAATAAGACCAAACAACAGGGAGCTAACAAATGAAAAAACTGACCACTTCTATCGCCATCCTGCTGGCCAGCACCTCGCTGGCCTCTGCCGAAGGAACCTTGCAGCTCTTCAACTGGGGCAACTACACCAGCCCGGAACTTTTGACCAAGTTCGAGGCGGAGACAGGCATCAAGGTTACCGTCACTGATTATGACAGCAATGACGCAGCCCTTGCCAAGATCGAGGCTGGCGGCCACGGCTATGACCTTGTGGTGCCCACCAACAACTATATGCAGATCTATGTCGAAAAGGGGCTGATCCAGCCGCTCGACCTGTCCAAGATCCCGAACCATTCCAATATTGCTCCGGAATGGACCAATGTGGACTGGGATCCGGGTCGCGCCTACAGCGTGCCGTGGCAGTGGGGCACAACCGGTATTGCCGTCAACACGTCGGTTTATTCCGGCGATATCAACACCTCTGACGTCTTCCTGAATGTACCGCCGGAACTGGTTGGCAAGATCGCCGTGCCGCCGGAAATGAATGACATTGTCAATATGTCCGTCATGTGGGCAGGCGGAGAACCCTGTTCGGAAGACAAGGAAGTGCTGAAGAAAGCACGCGATGCGCTGGTCGCGGCCAAGCCGAACTGGATCGCGATGGATTATGGCGCCACCGAAAAACTGTCGAACAATGACTGGGCGGCAGCAGTGAACTGGAACGGCTCGTCCATGCGCGCGCGTCTGGCCAACCCGGATGTGGCCTACGGCTACCCGAAGGAAGGTTACCCGGTCTGGATGGACTCGGTCGCACTTCTGACGGATTCGCAGAATGTTGAAGAGGCCTATGCCTTCCTCAATTTCATTGCCGCACCCGAAAATGCGGCGCTGATTTCCTCCTTTGCCCGCTATGCCAACGGTATCGCTGGGTCAGCGGAATTCATGCCGGAGGATATGAAAACCGCGCCCGAACTGGTCATCCCGCAAGAGTTG
>JBARVM010000365.1:0-10229 GCA_049646265.1 Paracoccaceae bacterium | reverse complement strand
AAAAGCTGGATCGGCATGCTTGGCATGCATGGCCTTTATGAGGCTAACCTCGCCATGCATGGCTGCGATCTGCTGATCAATATCGGCGCGCGTTTTGACGACCGGATCACCGGCAGGCTCGCCGATTTCAGCCCAAGATCCAAAAAGGCGCATATCGATATCGACGCTTCTTCGATCAACAAGGTGATCCATGTCGACCTGCCGATCCTTGGCGATGTCGCCCATGTGCTGGAGGATCTGGTCAATATCTGGAAGGCGCGGGGTCGCAAGGTCAACAAGGCCGGGCTGGAAGGCTGGTGGCGGAAGATCGATGGGTGGCGGCAGGTGAATTGCCTGAATTACAAGCAGTCCGACAAGATCATCAAACCGCAATATGCCCTGCAGCGCCTCGAAGCGCTGACCAAGGGGCGCGACCGTTACATCACCACCGAAGTTGGCCAGCATCAGATGTGGGCCGCCCAGTTCCTGCATTTCGAGGCGCCGAACCGCTGGATGACCTCTGGCGGGTTGGGCACAATGGGTTACGGTCTGCCTGCCTCGATCGGGGTGCAGATCGCCCATCCAGATGCGCTGGTCATCAATGTGGCGGGCGAGGCCTCCTGGCTGATGAATATGCAGGAAATGGGTACGGCCATGCAGTTCCGCGCGCCGGTCAAGCAGTTCATCCTGAATAACGAGCGGATGGGCATGGTGCGCCAATGGCAGCAGTTGCTGCATGGCGAACGCTATTCGCAAAGCTGGTCGGAGGCGCTGCCGGATTTCGTCAAACTGGCAGAGGCGTTCGGTTGCAAGGGTATCCGGTGTTCGGACCCGGCCAAGCTTGATGATGCCATTCAGGAAATGCTGGATTACGATGGCCCGGTGGTTTTCGACTGCCTGGTGGAAAAGCACGAGAACTGCTTCCCGATGATCCCCTCGGGCAAGCCGCATAACGAGATGCTTCTGGGCGACGCCGAGACAGAAGGCGCCATTCAGGCCGGTGGCGCGGTTCTGGTCTAGGGCGCCCCGGCGTGGCAGACAAAGAAGATAGAGGAAGTCACATGTCCGCACTGAATATCAAGAAAGGCTCTACCAGCCATTCGGCCTATGATCTGCGCGATCCCAATGCCCAGACGGTGGAAAGCCATACGCTGGCGGTGCTCGTCGATAACGAGGCCGGCGTTCTGGCGCGGGTGATCGGCCTGTTTGCCGGTCGTGGCTACAATATCGAAAGCCTGACCGTGGCCGAGGTGGATCACAAGGGACACCGTTCGCGGATCACCGTGGTCACGCGCGGCACGGCGGCAGTGATCGAACAGATCAAGGCGCAGCTTGGCCGTCTGGTGCCGGTGCACGAGGTGCATGACCTGACAGTCGAGGGCCCCTCGGTCGAGCGGGAACTGGCGCTGCTGAAAGTGACTGGCACCGGCGAAAAGCGGGTGGAGGCCTTGCGGCTGGCCGATATTTTCCGTGCCAGCGTGGTTGATTCGACCTTGGAAAGCTTTGTGTTCGAACTGACCGGCACGCCGGAGAAGATCGACGCTTTCGCCGACCTGATGCGCCCGCTTGGGCTGGTCGATGTGGCGCGTACCGGCGTCGCGGCCCTGTCGCGCGGCATCTGAACCACCAGGTGTGGCGGGCCCCTGCCCCCCCCCCGCGTTTCAGCAAGAAAAAGGCCCCGGTGCGGAACCGGGGCCTTTCTGGTCTTGGGGGGGGGGAAGACCGATCAGGCGGGCAGAACGCCAGCTTCGATCGCGGCTTTCAGTTCGTCCGCGTCGACAGCGCCGTCGGCATTGGCATCGACGGCCTTGAAGGTTTCTTCCGTCAGATCCACATAGGCAGCTTTCATCTCTTCCATAGAGAAGGTGCCGTTCGCATCCGTGTCCGTGACGACAGTTTCAGCATGGGCGGCGATGGCCGCAAAGGAACCGACCGCTGCCAGAACGAGAGCGAGTTTAGACATGTTAGTCTCCTGACTAATTAGGGTATTTTTGGTTATAGAATCAGCAACTTACGCGTTGCATGGGCACATCTATCCGAAATCATTCCTTGCGCAACGTCCATTTTTCACCGCCGCGGCTTTCTGGCAAACCGCCGCCGAATCCGGTCGCACCACGGCGCTTTGTTGCTCAAAGGCTGGCGCGGACTACGGGCGGACCGGGCGCGGCGTCATTCTGACACTTGCGTTTGGAAAACTGGGGGGCGCTGGGGCGGTTCTAGCTGGCTACAAGGCCGGATTCGCGGGCGGCTTGCAACTCGTCGGCATCAACCGCACCGGAGCTGTCGAAATCCATCTGCGCGAAAAGCTCTGCCGTCAGGTCGGGATAGGCCGCCTGCAACTCCTCGATGGAAAAGACCGTGTCGCCATCCACATCCGTGACCACGGTCTGCGCAAGGGCAGCCCCTGCGGCAAAGCCGGCAGCGAGGGTCATCATCAAAAGCGTGCGGTTCATCCTTGGTCTCTCCTTCACTCCGGCATGCCGCCTTGCGGTGCCGTACCCCCTATGTGGGTGGCAGGCCGCCGCTTGGCAAGGGACCAGCCAGCGCTTTCGCCGTGGTCCCTGCCGCCTATTTGCCCTTGGTGGGGCCGGTTAGGCAATAACAAGGCCCCCCACCATGGAAAAAGGGGGCAGGTTGCCCTGCCCCCGTAAGTTTCGCCGTTCAGGCTCATGATTACTACCGCTCGGTTTTTGCCTGCGGCCTGAACGTCGTCTAGGGCGAGCGCACCCGCCCCGGATATCTGCCCCCGACGGCGGTCGGGGGCGGAAATCGTCTTAGCTACACCCGCTGGTTCCGCCGCAGGTGTTGCATTTCATGCAGGTGCCGTTGCGTACCAGCGTGTAGTTGCCGCATTCGCCGCAAGGGTCGCCCTCGTAACCCTGCAGCTTGGCCTTGGTGCGGGCATCCATGCTGACCGTGCCGGAAGAAAGAGCGGTCGCGCCACCGCCACCGCCGCCCACGGCGTATTGCGCCGTCTCTGGCACCAGCGTGTTCAGCGCGGTTACCGGGTCACCGGCCAGTGCCGTCGCCCCCATGCCGCCCTGCAGGACCACCAGATCCTGTGGCAGGCGCTTTCTGAGATAGCCGGTCGAGGAGACATGTTTCAGCATCTCCAGCGATTTGGAGGCCGCCAATTCGCTTACCGGGGTCACGTTCGGCCGCTGTTCGTCGGCACCGCCGCCAAGATCGTCGAAGCTGGCCCCTTGCGGCTTTACATGCGCCAGATCAGACCGGTCGAGGTAGCTGACCGCCAGTTCGCGGAAGATATAGTCGAGGATCGACGTGGCGTTCTTGATCGCCTCGTTGCCCTGCACCATTCCGGCCGGTTCGAACTTGGTAAAGGTAAAGGCGTCGACGAACTCCTCCAGCGGCACACCATATTGCAGGCCCACCGACACGGCGATGGCGAAATTGTTCATCATGGCGCGGAAACCCGCCCCTTCCTTGTGCATGTCGATGAAAATCTCGCCCAGCGTGCCGTCCTTGTACTCGCCTGTGCGCAGATAGACCTTGTGACCGCCAACAATGGCCTTTTGCGTATAGCCCTTACGCCGCTCCGGCAGCTTTTCGCGGTGCGACTTGACGAGTTCCTTGACCACGATCTTTTCGACGATCTTTTCGGCCAGCACCGCGGCCTTTTCCTGCGCCGAACCGTTCAGGAGGATGTCTTCGGCCTCTTCATCATCCTCGACCAGTGCCGAGGCCAGAGGCTGGCTCAGCTTGGAGCCGTCGCGATAAAGCGCGTTGGCCTTGATGCCCAGCGACCAGCTCAGCTCATAGGCAGCCAGCGTGTCTTCGATACTGGCATTGTTGGGCATGTTGATGGTTTTGGAGATGGCGCCCGAGATGAAGCTTTGCGCCGCCGCCATCATGGTGATGTGCGATTTGACGCTGAGGAACCGCTTGCCGGTCTTGCCGCAGGCGTTGGCGCAGTCAAAGACCGAATAATGCTCCGGCTTCAGATGCGGCGCGCCTTCCAGGGTCATGGTGCCGCAGACATGATCATTGGCCGCTTCGATCTGCGCACGGGTAAAGCCGAGATGGCGCAGGATATCGAATGCCGGGTCATTCAGCTTTTCGGCCGGAATGCCAAGCGTGCGGGTGCAGAATTCCTCACCCAGCGTCCATTGGTTGAAGACAAAGCGGATGTCAAAGGCCGTCGGCAGCGCCGCCTCGATCTTTTCCAGCTCGCGCGGGCCGAAACCATGGCCGATCAGGGCCGTGGTGTTGATGCCGGGGCAATTGCCAAGGCTGGCGTGGCCCACGGCATGGGCGACGATCTCTTCGATCTCGGCCGAACCGTAACCCAGAACGTCAAGCGCGGCAGGGACCGAGCGGTTGATGATCTTGAAATAACCGCCGCCCGCCAGTTTCTTGAACTTGACCAGGGCAAAGTCCGGCTCGATCCCGGTCGTGTCGCAATCCATCACAAGACCGATGGTGCCGGTTGGCGCGATCACAGTGGCCTGCGCGTTGCGGTAGCCGTGCTTTTCACCCAGTGCCAGCGCCTCATCCCAAGCGGATTTTGCAAGTTCTACAAGACGTTGGTCGGGGCAGTTAACCTGATCCAGTGCGACGGGCTTGACCGCCAGATCCTCGTAACCGTCCTGATTGCCAAAGGCGGCGTTGCGGTGATTGCGGATCACCCGCAACATGTGGGCGGCGTTCTTCTGGTAAGCGGGGAAGGCGCCCAGCTCACCAGCGATTTCAGCCGATGTCGCATAGGAAACGCCGGTCATCAGCGCGGTCAGCGCACCGCAAAGGGCGCGTCCCTCGTCGCTGTCATAGCCCAGCCCCATGGTCATCAACAGGCCGCCGATATTGGCGTAGCCAAGGCCGAGCGTGCGGAAGTCGTAGGACCGTTGCGCGATTTCCTTGGACGGGAACTGCGCCATCAGCACCGAGATTTCCAGCGTCACGGTCCACAGACGGGTGGCATGAATATAGGCCTCCGCGTCGAACTTGCCGCCCTTGTAGAAGGTCAAGAGGTTCATCGAGGCAAGGTTACAGGCCGTATCGTCAAGGAACATATATTCCGAGCAAGGGTTCGACCCGCGGATCGCCCCGTCTTCGGGGCAGGTATGCCAGGCATTGACCGTGTCGTGGAACTGGATGCCGGGATCGGCACAGGCCCAGGCGGCGTGGCCTACCTGTTCCCACAGATCGCGCGCCTTGACGGTCTTGGCGATCTTGCCGTCGGTGCGGCGGATCAGTTCCCAATCCGCGTCATCCTTGACGGCCTTCAGGAACGCATCTGTCACGCGGACGGAGTTGTTGGAATTCTGCCCAGAGACAGAGGCATAGGCCTCGCTGTCCCAATCGGTGTCATAGGTCGGGAATTCGATCGAGGTATAGCCCTGCTTGGCATAGTCGAGCACGCGCTTGACGTAGGTTTCAGGGATCTGCACCTTTTTGGCCGATTTGATTGCGGCTTTCAGCGCCTCGTTCTTGACGGGGTCCACCGCATCTTCGGTCGCGCCGTCCCAAAGGCGGATCGCCGAGAAGATCTCGTTCAACTGGCGTTCATGCATCTTGGAGCCAGCGACGAGCGAGGCGACCTTCTGTTCCTCGATGACCTTCCAGTTGATGAACTGTTCGATATCAGGGTGATCCATGTCGCAGATCACCATCTTGGCGGCCCGGCGCGTGGTGCCGCCCGACTTGATGGCGCCCGCCGCGCGGTCGCCGATCTTCAAAAAGCCCATGAGGCCCGAGGATTTCCCGCCGCCCGAGAGCTTTTCGCCCTCGCCGCGCAGGCTGGAGAAGTTGGTGCCGGTGCCGGACCCGTATTTGAACAGCCGAGCCTCGCGGACCCACAGGTCCATGATGCCACCGTCGGACACCAGATCATCCTTCACCGACTGGATGAAGCAGGCATGCGGCTGGGGGTGTTCATAGGCGCTGTCGGATTTCGTCAGGACGCCGGTCTTGTGGTCTACGTAATAATGGCCCTGTGCCGGCCCGTCGACCCCGTAGGCCCAATGCAGGCCGGTGTTGAACCATTGCGGCGAATTGGGTGCGGCCATCTGTTCGGCCAGCATGAAGCGCATCTCGTCATAATAGGCACTGGCGTCAGCCTCGGTGCTAAAATAGCCGCCATTCCAGCCCCAATAGGCCCAGGCACCGGCGAGACGATCAAAGACCTGCTTGGCCGAGGTCTCGCCGACGAGCCGCTCTTCCTTGGGAAGTTTCGCAAGCGCTGTGTCGTCGGGGACGGAACGCCAGAGGAACTCGGGCACACCCTTTTCCTTGACCTTCTTCAGCCGCGCAGCGACGCCCGCCTTGCGGAAATATTTCTGCGCCAGAACGTCCGAGGCGACCTGGCTCCAGCCTTCCGGCACTTCTACCGCTTCGTTGCGGAAAACGATCTTGCCGTCGGGATTGCGAATCTCTGACGTGGTCGTGGTAAAGGCGATGTCCGCATAGGCATCCTGACCCGCCTTGGTGAATTTCCGTTCGATTTTCATAGCACCTGCCCCTGATCCGTTTTCTGAGTAGAGCGGCTCCTCTGAGGGAAACCTTTGCTCTCATTCCAACTCACCCACACAGACAAGCCGGACGTTGTCCGCCCTTAGCCTGCGTCTCTATGGATTTCTTCCGCCACTGCGACAACACCATATGTAGTGGGCGCCCTAGCAACAGCCACTACAAGACGTGGAAATGCGAGTCAGGTCAACAGGATTATTTTCCTTTTTTTGGCTATTTCAGGTTGACCGGCACAAGGCGATCTGACCGCGCAAGCCAACCTTGTGATTCATACACAGGTGGGCATGCCGGGCCGGTCAAAAAAACTGCAATCGCTCGGCTGGTTTGGCCGGTATCCTTGACAGATCACATGAGTTATCCACAAAGAGGCCGGTAGAAGTCAGGCTCGATCCACAACGACAATCGCGGTGAAAAAATTGCAGTGCGATGGGATTTTCCAGAAGGATGGTCGGGGCGAGAAGATTCGAACTTCCGACCTACGGTACCCAAAACCGTCGCGCTACCAGGCTGCGCTACGCCCCGACGCCCTTCCTCTAGCCGCTCCTCTTCGTGATGAAAAGGGTGAACCGGCGCAAATCGGGCGGTAAAGGCCGATAGCGGGCAATTTGCCCCTGCTTCTCAGGGTTCTGCGCAGGGCCAGACGGCCAGTTCCTGCTCGATCGCCGGGTGGCGCAGCTCTGCCCCTTCGGTGATTCCCAGCCGGTTCGCCAACCCGCCATTGATTTCCAGCACATATTGCACCGGCGCGCCGCTCGGGATGGCGGTCAGGTCATAGGGCGTGGCCATTGGCGCGATACGCGACACCCGCCCCTTGTCATCTATAAAGGCGATATCAAGCGGGATGCGGGTATTCTTCATCCAGAAGGAAACCTCGCGCGGCTCTGGATAGATGAAAAGCATGCCTGAACCGGTCGCCAGATGATCGCGGTCCATCAGGCCCTTGGCGCGTTCGGCCTCGGTTGTGGCCAGTTCTACCGAAAAATGCGCCTGACCTCCGTCCCAGCGCAGATCAAGCTGATCGGCGGTGCAGTCGCCAGCCTGCGCCGCGATCGCCGTGGCGAGATAACCTGCCAGTGCCGCCCCGAACCCGACTAGCCTTTGCTGCGATTTGCGCTTTCCCACGATGTGACCTGTGCTGCCATCTTGCCGCGTTTGCTGTCCATGATGCGCATGCCAACCGCCTCGCCCGGCACCAGATCGGCGAAACCCGAACGGCGCAGAACTTCGATATGGACGAATACGTCTTCGGGACGGCCGAAGACATTTGCAAAGCCGAATCCCTTACCCTTGTCAAACCATTTGACCCGGGCAGGTTCCAGAGGCAGTCGGGCGATCTCGGCCATGTCACTGCCGTTGAGATCTTCTATCGGTGCCCGATCCTCGTCGCCAGAGGGCAGAATTTCCAGAATCTCGATCGCCTGAAGCCCGCGTGGAGAGTTCTGCACGCGGATGGTAATCACCGCATTGTCGGAGACGGAGCTTTGGCCGAAATTGCGCAGAACATTCGCGTGCAGCAAGATGTCCGCTTGGGTTCGTTCGTCCACGATAAACCCAAATCCCTTGGACGCGTCGAACCATTTGACGCGGCCCTTTACCACGTCTTCCGCGCCACCATCGTCAGTCATCGGTCAATTCTTTCATCAGTCAGTTCCGATAAGGGGCAAATGCCCCGTGATCCGCGCCAAATGCGCAAAACACTTACTGCACCAGACACCACTAACTCAGGGATTCAACCGTTCGACCACCCAGCCGTCCATTTCGGTGGGTCGCCGCCACCGGAAACGATCATGCAGTCGAAACGCACCATCAGCCCAGAACTCGATCTCGAGCGGGCAAATTCTGAAACCACCCCAACTTGACGGCCGTTGCGGCGCATTCCCGTGCGCCAAGGCCACCTTGGCTACTTGTGCCATTAACACGCTACGGGATGCAAGCGGTTCGGATTGTTTTGAGGCCAATGCACCCAACCGGCTTTGCAAGGCGCGCGAAGAAAAATAGGCATCTGCCTCTGGCCCGTCTTCGCGTGTGACCGTCCCGCGGACCCTTATTTGACGACGAAGCGACTTCCAATGCATCACAAACGCCGCTTTGGGATTGGCATCGATCTCGCGCCCTTTGGCCGAAAGATAGTTTGTGTAGAACACAAAATCTTTATCAGTGATGTCTTTCAACAACACCATGCGCACGTTCGGCATGCCGTCCTGATCAACCGAAGCGAGAGCGATCGCGCTTGGATCATTTATCTCGGATGTATTTGCTTCGGCTAGCCAATCCCTGGCGATGGCGAAGGGATTCTCTCCCGCGAACAGCCCCGAACGATCACTCATTTCCGATATTCCACCCTGTTTTTCCTTTTTTTCCGCGCGAACTGCCGGGCTCATTCCCTTGAAGCGTAAGTTAACTTAGCCTAATGCTGCAGAAAACTGCAGCGGGATTATGGGGACAAAATGGCCAATGGACTGATGGCGGGAAAACGCGGCCTTATCATGGGGCTTGCCAATGACAAGTCCATCGCCTGGGGCATTGCCAAGGCCCTCGCTGCCGAAGGGGCGGAACTGGCCTTTTCCTATCAGGGCGAAGCGCTCTTGAAACGGGTTCAGCCCCTGGCGGCCGAATTGGGCATGAGCGAAATCATCGAATGCGATGTAGCCAACGAAGGATCCCTCGACCGGCTCTTCGAACATCTCTCCAAGTCATGGGGAAAGATTGATTTTCTGGTCCATGCCATCGGCTTTTCGGACAAGAACGAGCTGCGGGGCCGCTATGTCGATACGGGGCCGGAAAACTTCCGCATGACCATGGATATTTCGGTCTATTCTTTTACCGCCGTGTGCAAGCGCGCCGCCGCGATGATGCCAGACGGCGGCAGCCTCCTGACCCTCACCTATTATGGTGCCGAGCGGGTGATGCCGCACTATAATGTGATGGGCGTGGCCAAGGCGGCGCTCGAAGCATCGGTGCGCTATATCGCCGAGGATCTTGGCAAGGACGGGATCCGCTGCAACGCCATCTCTGCCGGGCCGATCAAGACGCTCGCCGCCTCCGGCATCGGCGATTTCCGCTATATCCTGAAGTGGAACGAGCTGAACTCGCCCCTGCGGCGCAATGTCAGCCAGGATGATGTCGGCAAGTCTGCGCTTTATCTTCTGTCCGACCTGGGGTCCGGCGTGACCGGGGAAACCCATCATGTGGACTGCGGCTATCATGTTGTCGGGATGAAGGCGGTGGATGCGCCTGACATCGACGCGGTGACGGGTCGCAAGGAATGAGCCTTTCTGCCTTTGTGGCGGTCTGGTTCGTGCATCTTCTGGCCGCCATTTCCCCCGGCCCTGCCGTACTTCTGGCCGCACGCACCGCGATGAAAAGCGGGATGGCCAAGGGCTGCTGGCTGGCCGCGGGAATCGGGCTTGGCGCCTGCATCTGGGCGGTAGCGGCGCTTTTGGGCCTGTCGCTTCTCTTCAAGATCGCCCCCTGGACACTCAGCGTCCTGCGTATCGGTGGCGCGCTTTATCTGATGTGGCTTGCGCTGAAACTTTGGCGACATGCGGCCGACCCGTTGGAACAGCCGGGCCCCGCTGCGGCCATGGCGGGCGACGGGCCGTTGGCACTGGTCTGGCTTGGCATCGCCACGCAACTGGCCAACCCCAAGCCCGCGGTGTTTTTTGGCGCGGTCTTTTTGAACTTTATCCCCCCCCATAGCCCGCTTTGGGCCCTGATGGTCGTTCTGGGTCTTGTGTTTTTCAACGATGCGGGCTGGAATGTTG
>JBARVM010000364.1:0-1594 GCA_049646265.1 Paracoccaceae bacterium | reverse complement strand
CGCGCCGCATCTTCATCCGGGATGATGCCGCCGACGACGACGGGAATATGGCCAAGCCCAGCGGCGCGCATCCGCTCCATCACTTCGGCGATCAGCGGCAGGTGCGAGCCGGAAAGGATCGAAAGGCCGACGACATGGGACTGCGCCTCCGCCGCTGCCGCGACGATCTCGGAAGGTGTCAGGCGGATGCCTTCATAGCTGATTTCCATCCCGCAATCGCGGGCGCGGGCGGCGATCTGTTCGGCGCCGTTGGAATGACCGTCGAGGCCGGGCTTGCCCATGAGGAACGACAGGCGGCGGCCAAGCCGGGTGGAGAGCTGATCGACCGCGTCGCGGATATCGTCGAGCCCTTCGGTGCGGTTTGAGGGGCTTTTCGAGACGCCGGTCGGGCCGCGATACTGGCCATGGACCTGACGCATGACCCCGGTCCATTCGCCGGTGGTAACGCCGACGCGCGCGCAGATGACAGAGGCCGGCATGACGTTTTCGCCCTTCTGCGCCGCAAGGCGCAGCGCGGACAGGGCGGCCTCGACGGCCGTCTTGTCGCGGGCCTCCCGCCACGCGCCAAGGCGCGCGATCTGATCGACCTCGACCGCCGGATCGACAGTCAGGATCGAGCCGTCGCCCGCGGTCAGCGGCGAAGGCTCGGCTTCGGTCCACTTGTTCACGCCGACAACGGTGGTTTCGCCCGCCTCGATCCGGGCGATACGTTCGGAATTGCTCTCTACCAGCCGCCCCTTCATATAGTCGATTGCCGCGATGGCACCGCCCATGGCGTCGAGAGTCTTCAGCTCATCCCGCGCGCCGTCCTTCAGCGCCTCGACCTTTGCCGTGATCGCCGGGTTGCCGTCAAAAAGGTCGCCATATTCCAGAAGGTCGGTCTCGTAAGCAAGGATCTGCTGCATCCGCAGCGACCATTGCTGATCCCAGGGGCGCGGCAGGCCAAGCGCCTCGTTCCAGGCCGGAAGCTGCACCGCGCGGGCGCGGGCGTTTTTCGACAGCGTGACCGCGAGCATTTCCAGAAGAATGCGGTAGACGTTGTTTTCCGGCTGCTGTTCGGTCAGGCCGAGCGAGTTCACCTGCACGCCGTAGCGGAAGCGGCGGTATTTCTCTTCCTCGATGCCGAACCGCTCAAGGCAGATCTCGTCCCAAAGCTCGGTGAAGGCGCGCATCTTGCAAAGTTCAGTGACGAAGCGGATGCCCGCGTTGACGAAGAAGGAAATGCGGCCGACCATGGCGGGGAAGCCTGCCGCCGGGACCTTGCCCTTCAGGTCATCAAGCACCGCGATGCCGGTCGCCAAGGCAAAGGCCAGTTCCTGTTCCGGCGTCGCCCCTGCCTCTTGCAAATGGTAGGAACAGACATTCATCGGGTTCCATTTCGGCAGATGTTCCGCCGTATAGGCGGCGACATCGGTGATCATGCGCAAGGAGGGCTTCGGCGGGCAGATATAGGTGCCGCGTGACAGGTATTCCTTCACCAGATCGTTCTGCACGGTGCCCTGCAACGCCGCGACATCCGCCCCCTGTTCCTCGGCCACCGCGATATAGAGCGCCAGCAGCCAAGGCGCGGTCGCGTTGATCGTCATCGAGGTGT
>JBARVM010000363.1:0-4658 GCA_049646265.1 Paracoccaceae bacterium | reverse complement strand
GACGTTATCTCTATCCTGACCAATCCAAGATTGAGGCATCCGAAATGAGTCGTATTCCCCTTTCGGCCCTCATCGGGCTTGTCATGACCGGACTTTTCTTCCTGACGGCGATCTTTGCCCAGTGGCTGGCGCCTTACGGTCTGAACGAAATCGCCGGGGATACGTGGGAATCCCCTTCCGCCACCTTCTGGCTGGGCACCGACAGCCTTGGCCGCGATCTGCTGAGCCGGATGATCTACGGCGCACAGGTGACGATCTTTGTGGCGACGGCGGCGACGGCGGTGTCCTTTACCGTCGGCGCCACGCTTGGCTTTACCGCGGCGGTGGTTGGCGGTTGGGTCGATATGGTCATGTCGCGGATTGTCGATCTTGTCATGTCAATTCCCCCCCTGATCCTTGCGCTGGTGATCCTGTCGGTCCTGTCGCCCAATCTGGTGATCCTGGTTCTGGTGATCGGCTTTCTGGATTGCACGCGGGTCTATCGTCTGGCCCGGGCCGTGGCGGTTGATATCACCGTGATGGATTACGTCGAGGCGGCGCGCCTGCGCGGCGAGGGGACCGGTTGGGTGATCTTCCGCGAAGTGTTGCCCAATGCCCTGTCGCCGCTGGTGGCGGAGCTGGGCCTGCGCTTCATCTTTGCGGTGCTTTTCATCTCTACCCTGTCCTTCCTTGGCTTGGGCATTCAGCCGCCGTTGGCGGACTGGGGCGGCATCCTCAAGGATAACAAGGTCGGGCTGAATTATGGTTTCGCCGCGCCACTGGTGCCGGGTCTGGCCATTTCGACGCTGGCGATTTCGGTCAATCTGGTCGCCGACTGGGTGCTGAACCGGACCACAAGTCTGAAAGGGGGCCGCGGTGCTTGATCAAACCGAACAGCCGTTGCTGGACATTCGCAACCTGAAGCTGGAGGCAACAGTCTATCCCCCCGGCGAAAAGCCCAAGGACATCACGCTCGTTCATGGCGTGTCGTTGACCGTGCAAAAGGGCAAGGTGCTGGGCCTGATCGGGGAATCCGGTGCGGGCAAATCCACCATTGGCCTGACCTCCATGGCTTACGGTCGCGGCGGCGTGCGCATCACCGAGGGCGAGATTTTCGTCAACGGCCGCGACATTCTCAAACTGTCGCCCAACGGGCTGCGGCGCCTGCGCGGGCGCGAGGTGACCTATGTCTCGCAATCCGCCGCCGCCTCTTTCAACCCGGCGAAACGTCTGCTGGAACAGGTGATCGAAACCTCGCTGATCCATGGGCTGATGCCCCGGGCCGAGGCAGAGAAACGCGCGGTGGAACTTTTCCGCAAGCTCGGCCTGCCCAACCCCGAAACCATTGGCGAACGTTATCCCCACCAGGTTTCCGGTGGCCAGTTGCAGCGGGTCATGACCGCCATGGCGCTTTGCCCCAAGCCTGACCTTGTGGTCTTTGACGAACCGACAACTGCGCTCGACGTGACCACGCAGATCGACGTACTGATGGCAATCAAGGAAGCAATCCAGGATACCGGCGTTGCGGCACTTTACATCACCCACGATCTGGCGGTCGTGGCGCAGGTCAGCGACGACATCATGGTCTTGCGCCATGGCAAGCTGGTCGAATGGGGCAGCACCGATCAGATCATCAACGCCCCAAAACAAGACTATACGCGGGCGCTTGTTTCGGTCCGCTCGGAAATTCACCCCGAAAAACCGCCAAGCGACGATTGCGTGCTGAAGGTCGAACAGGTCACCGCCCGCTACAAGTCAGTGCCCATCGACATTTTGAAAAATGTCTCTGTCTCGATAGAGGCGGGGCATACGTTGGCCGTTGTGGGCGAAAGCGGTTCGGGCAAATCGACGCTCGCACGGGCGATCACCGGCCTGTTGCCGCCCTCCAAGGGCCGTATGACCTTTGCCGGGCGGCAACTCTCGCCCGATCTGGCGGGCCGCAGCAAGGAAGATCTGCGCGAGTTGCAGATGATCTATCAGATGGCCGATGTGGCGATGAACCCGCGCCAGACGGTCGGCACGATCATTGGCAGGCCGCTCGAATTCTACTTCGGCCTGAAAGGGGCCGAACGCGACCGCCGCGTGCAGGACCTTCTCGATCAGATCGAGATGGGCAAGGGTTTTGCCGACCGCTATCCGGCGGAGCTTTCGGGCGGGCAAAAACAGCGTGTGTGCATTGCAAGGTCGCTGGCGGCAAAACCAAAGCTGATCATCTGCGACGAGGTGACATCGGCGCTCGACCCGCTTGTTGCCGAGGGTATCCTCAAGTTGCTGCTCGACCTGCAGAAACAGGAAAAGGTCGCCTATCTCTTCATCACCCATGATCTGGCGACGGTCCGTTCGATCGCCGACAGTATCGCGGTGATGTACAAGGGGGAAGTGGTGCGCTACGGGCCGAAATCTGACGTTCTGGCGCCGCCCTTTGACGATTACACCGACCTTCTGCTGTCGTCCGTGCCAGAACTGCGGCTTGGCTGGCTGGAAGAGGTGATCCGCACGCGCAAGATGGCCAGCGCCGGAAACTGATCCGGCGCGCGACCATCCCCGCCCCCTTGACCGGAGCCACCCATGGCCAACAAAGTGCTGCTGATCATCATTGATGGTGTGCCCTACCGCAACTGGCGGCGGCTTTTCGGTAATCTCGAAGGCTGGGTTCAGGCGGGCGCGGCGCGGGTTTGGCGGATAAGGTCGGTCCTGCCGTCAACCTCGGCCTCCTGCTATGCTTCGATCCATACTGGCGTCACCCCGCAGCGCCATCAGGTCTGGGGGAACGAGGCCGTGGTGCGGCTCGACCAGCCCGACATCTTTTCCGAGGCGGCGGCGGCCGGGCGGAAGACCGGCGCCGTCGCCCATAGTTTCTGGTCAGAACTGTTCAACCGCGCCCCGTTCGAACCGGTGCGCGATGTCGAATATGACGAGCAGGACGGGCCAATCCATCATGGCCGCTTCCATTCGATGACCGGCTATGGGCTGATCAATCAGATGACCCCGTCAGACGTCGATCTCTTTGCCACGCTCACCCGCCTGTGCGAGGTGAAGGGCATTGATTACGGGCTTTTGCACAGTTCCACCCTCGACAGTATGGGGCACCGGTTCTTTCACGATTGCACCGAAATGGACAAGGCCTGTTTCAACATGGACGCGATGCTGGCGCCCTATGTCGAACGCTGGCGCGCGGCAGGTTATGAGGTGATCGTGACCGCCGATCACGGGCAGGACGAACGCGGCCATCACGGCGGCACCGGTTCCCTGCAACAGGACGCGGCGCTTTACTATTTCGGCCCGGCAGAGGGGCCAGAGCCCGAGACAACGCTGGATCAGTTGCAACTGGCGCCAACCGTGTTGGCGCGCCTTGGCGTGCCGATCCCGGCGAGCATGGCGGCGCAACCTTTCCTGCGCTAGCCCGGACTATTCGGGAAAGCGGCCCTGAGCGAGCGCGCTGATCGTGGCTGTGATGTCGGTAAAGCTGGCGGCGGCGCGGGCCACCGAATGGCGGGCGCGCAGATAGCCGTGGATCAGCCCCTTTTCCTCGCGGAGCAGCGCCTTGCCCCCCGCCGCGCTGAGCTTGTTGCAATAGGCAGGTCCGTCATCAACCAGAGGGTCGCATTCGGCGGTAAAGATCACCGTCGGCGGCAGGCCGCTAAAATCGTGGTCGGCCAGGGGAAAATAGCGGGTATCCCCATGCGGCAGGGTGCCATCGGGGCTGCGGACGCGGTTATAGTAATCCACCGCTTCTGTGCTCAGCGCCGGGGCCTGGGCGTGGGTCCTGCAGCTTTTGGTGTCGATGTCCAAAAGCAGCATCGGATAGATCATCACCTGCCCGCATATTCGCAAAGCCCTGTCCCTGCGCGCATGATGGCAAAGCGCCGCACCAAGGCTTGCCCCGGCACTGTCGCCGGCGATGAGGATGGACCCGTGCGGCCAACGCGCCGCAATCGCCCTCAGGACAGACAGGCAATCGTCAAACTGGGCGGGGTGAAGATATTCGGGCGCCAGACGGTAATCGGCGCTGACGAGCCGCAGGCCGGTCTGGCCGCAAATCTCCGCGCAGATGGAATCGTGGCTTTCGAGATTGCCCATCACAAAGCCGCCGCCATGCAGGTAGAGCACTGTTACGTCGCCCGCCGCTGGCCTGTCTGACTGGTAGAAGCGGCAGGCCACATCGCCAAGCCGTTCGTCCCTGGCCCGCACATGGTCGGGGTAGGGGTGATGGAAGGCCTGACACAGTGCCGCATAGATGGTGCGCTGTTCGGTGATGGGCATTCTGTCGGTTTCGGGCGGGTAAAAGCTCTCGGTCCGGCGCTGATAACCCATGGTTTCGACATCCAGAAGCTCCGCATAATCGGCAGGGGTCAGACTTGGCATGGCATGGCTTTCGCGCTGTTTGGCCATTTCTGAGCCAGCGGCTGGCGCAAGGCAAGCCGGGAATCGCCCGACCCGCCAGACGGGGAGGGAACCGACCGATCACCACGCAAACACGCGGCATCACATGGGCGCGATCCACGGCCGGAAAACCGCCGATTTCTACCAGTACCAGCGGTGTTCAGCCGAGTGTTTGAGCCATTTTTGGCCGGTCCTCGGCGCAGGCGCGCCTAAGGTGGATTCTTAAGAAATTGTAACTTGGAAAGGTCAGGAGCAAGGCCCAGATAGCGAGGAGTTCGCAGATGCCGGTGCCTTGC
>JBARVM010000362.1:0-3419 GCA_049646265.1 Paracoccaceae bacterium | reverse complement strand
TGAACCTCGGGCAGGCGGTTTTGCTTTGCGCCTATGAATGGTGCAGGCAGGGGGCCCGCGTGCCGCCGGAGGTGGTCGAACTGGCCGGCACCGCCTTTGCCGAACAGATCGAGGTGCAAAAACTCGGCGATCACTATGAAGAACGGCTGCAGGAGGCGGGCTTTTTCTTTCCGGAGGCGCGGACCGAGGGGATGAAGCAGAACCTTCGCAACCTATGGAGCCGCATGCACCTGACACGGGCCGATGTGCAGACGCTGCACGGGATCTTGCGGCAGATCATCCGCAAACGCGACAGCTAACCCCCAAGGCCAATTTCGCCTGTACAAATGCTGAAATGTTCGCAATATGTTCTCATCTGTTGCGAGCAGAGGTGGTGGGCATGAAAGACAATCTGGCACTTGGTCTTTGGGCCATTCTGGTGACCTGTGCGGGGCTTTCGCTTGGCGATGCGTTGATCAAGGGGATGAGCACCGGTTTTGTGCTTTGGCAGGTCTTTGCCCTGCGCTCGCTGATTGCCCTGCCGGTTCTGCTTCTTGTGGCTGCAGTGCGTGGCAGGACAGGTGCGCTATTGCCGGTGGCGCCGGGCTGGACCGGCTTGCGCAGCCTGTTGCTGGTGGTGATGTGGCTGGTCTATTACATCTCTCTGCCGCATCTGCAATTCTCGGCGGCGGCGGCCGCCCTTTACACCATACCGATCTTCATGACGCTCTTTTCCGCGCTTTTGCTCAAGGCGCCGGTCGGGCTTGGTGGCTGGATCGCGGTGGTCTTGGGTTTTGCCGGGGTGCTGGCCATCTTGCAGCCGAGCCGCGAGGGGTTCAACCTTTACGCGCTTTTGCCGCTTTTGTCGGCGGTGCTGTACGTTCTGGCGATGATCCTGACGCGGACGAAATGCAATGACGAGGATCCGTTGGCCCTGTCCTTTGCGCTGAATCTTGCGATGTTGGCCAGCGGGTTTCTGGTGACCGGGGCGCTGTGGCTGGCGCCCATAGCAGAGCGGAGCGGGTTTCTTTTGGGCCCATGGGCCACCATGGGGGGTGCCGAGTGGATGAGCATGGCGTTTTTAGCCGCCATGACGCTTGTTGGCAGTATCGGCGCTGCCATTGCCTATCAGAACGGGCCGCCAGCGGTGATTGGCGTCTTTGACATCTCCTATGTCGGTTTTGCGGTTCTGTGGGATCTGGTTTTGTTCGCGCAGATGCCCGGGCGGTTTGCGGTGATCGGGATGGTACAGATCGTAGCCGGTGGCATCCTGTCGGTCCGGACCGCCGCGCGTGGGGCCAATACGCGGACGGGCGACGCCCGCCCTTGAAGCCGCTCGCGCCCGGGCATAGTGTCGCTGCGAACGGCAAGGAGGCATCTCACGTGGCAAAACGCAGCATTTTCGAAGAGGTGACCGAGGCCCAAAAACCCCTGCCCGCAGGTGGCATGATCGACGCGAACAAGGGGCGCGGGCGGGATGCGGCGCGCCGTTGGCTTGTGGTGATTTTCCTTCTGGTTGCGGCGATGATTCTGGTCGGCGGTCTGACGCGTTTGACCGACAGCGGGCTGTCCATCACCGAATGGCGGCCGGTTACCGGCGCCTTGCCGCCGATGGGAGAGGCTGCCTGGCAGGCCGAATTTTCCAAATATCAGGCCAGCCCTGAATTCATGCTGCAAAACAGCCATATGGACCTGGCGGCCTTCAAGTCGATCTATTGGTGGGAATGGGGTCATCGGCAGCTTGGCCGGGTGATCGGGCTGGTCTGGGCCTTTGGTTATGTCGGTCTTGCCCTGACCCGGCGCATCCCGGCGGGATGGGCGCCAAGGTTCCTGTTGCTCGGCCTTCTGGGCGGGCTGCAGGGGGCAATCGGTTGGTGGATGGTCTCGTCCGGGCTAAGCGGCAAGGCGGTTGATGTCGCCTCTTACCGGTTGGCGATACATCTCGGCCTTGCCTTCCTCATCCTAGGTCTGACCGGCTGGTTCATCCTCTCCCTTGGGCGTAGCGAGGCTGTGCTTCTTCAAGCCCGCCGCCAGAAAGAGGAGCGGCTTTTCCGCATGACAACCGGCCTTATGCATCTCACATTCTTGCAGATCCTTCTTGGCGCGCTGGTCGCCGGGATCGATGCGGGTCGCGCCTTTCCGACCTGGCCGCTCATGGGTGACAGTTTCTTTCCGGCCGATGCCTTTTATGTGCCCGATGGCGGCAGCAGCTTGCGGGCCTTTTTCGAAAATCCGGGGTTGGTTCAGTTCATGCACCGGGTCGCGGGTTACCTTGTGGTGATCCTTGCATTTCTGGTCTGGCGGCGGGCGCGGGCCTCTGCCCATCGGGCGACAAGGGCGGCTTTCGACCTTGTGACACTGATGGTGCTGGCGCAGGTGGCGCTTGGCATTGTCACCGTATTGCAGAGCGCGCCGATCCATCTTGGTTTCCTGCATCAGCTTGGCGCCATCGTCCTTTTCACACTGATCTTGCGTGCCCGTCACCGTGCGGCCTATCCTTTGGCACAATCTCTGCGCGACTGAACAGGGGGCCGACATGACAGCCTATTCCGAATTGATGGCTTTTCAGCGCGAGACAGAGGCGCTGGCCCAGATCGCCGGACGGCTAGGCTGGGATCAGGAAACCATGATGCCGCCCGGCGCCGCCAAGGCCCGCGCCGAAGAGATGGGGGCGATGGAAAACCTTTTGCATGCGCGGCGCACCGATCCGCGCATGGCCGAATGGCTGACCCGCGCCAAGGCGCCTGATGCGGCGGGCAACCGGGCACTGGACCTGATCAGCCGCACCTATTTGAAAACCGCAAAGGTGCCGGCAAAACTGGCGGTGGAACTTGCGCGGGTAACCAGCCTTGCCCAAGGCATCTGGGCCGAGGCGCGGGCGCGTGACGATGTGGCGCATTTTCTGCCGATCTTTGGTCAGGTGGTTGATCTGAGCCGCGAAAAGGCCGCGGCGCTGGCCGCCGATAGTGACGCTGATCCCTATGACGCGCTTCTGGACGATTATGAGCCGGGCGCGACCGCGGCAAGCCTCCGCTCCATGTTCGATGCGATGCGCCCGCGGCTTCGTGCGCTGCGCACCGATGTGCTTGGCGCCAGCTACCGGCCGAAATCGCTTTCCGGTCATTTCCCGAAAGAGGCGCAGCTGGCGCTGGCGACCGATATCGCGCGCGCCTTTGGCTATGACTTCAATCGCGGGCGGATCGACCTTGCCGTCCACCCTTTTTCCTCCGGCTCCGGCGACGATGTGCGCATCACCACAAGGATCGACGAATCCGACCCGTTCAACTGTCTTTACTCCACCATCCACGAGGTCGGTCATGCCTGCTACGAACAGGCCATCGACGCCGCCTATCACCTGACCCCGCTGGGGCAGGGCGTGTCGATGGGCGTGCATGAAAGCCAAAGCCGCATCTATGAAAACCAGATCGGCCGCTCGCGCG
>JBARVM010000361.1:0-11697 GCA_049646265.1 Paracoccaceae bacterium | reverse complement strand
CCGCTACACCCGTTCCAGCCCAAGACGCCCGGCAAGGGCGGTCAAATAGAAGGGTAGCGACAGCATGAAACCTCCTTCAGGCTGGTTCGCGCAGAACCCGTGGCACCTTGAATTCTACATTCTCCTGCGCGGTCTCGACCAGTTCAACCGTCACGTCAAAGCGGGCGCGAAAGGCGTCGATCACTTCGTTCACCAGCACTTCTGGCGCGGACGCCCCGGCGGTGACACCGACGGCCCGTATGCCCTCAAGCGCGCGCCAGTCGATATCGGTGGCGCGCTGCACCAGTTGCGCATAGCCGCAGCCTGCAGACCGGCCGACCTCTACCAGCCGCTTGGAGTTTGACGAATTCGGCGCCCCGATCACCAGCAGCGCGTCGATCTTTGGCGCGACGGCCTTCACCGCTTCCTGCCGGTTCGTCGTGGCATAGCAGATGTCTTCCTTGTGCGGGCCGACGATGGCCGGGAAGCGGTCCTTCAGCGCGGCGACGATCCCGGCAGTGTCATCGACCGACAGAGTCGTCTGGGTGATGAAGGCAAGCTTTCCCGGATCGCGCGGCGCGACCTTTGCCACATCCGCCACCTCTTCGACCAGCAGCACCTCGCCTTCGGGCAGTTGGCCCATGGTGCCCAGCGTCTCGGGATGGCCGGCATGGCCGATCATCACCATTTGCAGGCCATTTTCATGATGCCGCTCTGCCTCTATATGAACCTTGGAGACCAGAGGGCAGGTCGCATCGACAAAGACCATCTCGCGGCGGCGCGCTTCTGCCGGTACGGCCTTGGGCACGCCATGGGCAGAAAAGATCACCGGCCGGTCATCGGGGCAATCGGACAGTTCCTCGACGAAAACAGCGCCCTTGGCCCTCAGCGCATCAACCACAAAGCGGTTATGCACGATCTCATGCCGGACAAAGACCGGGGCGCCCCATTTCTCAATCGCCATCTCAACGATCTTGATCGCCCGGTCGACGCCCGCGCAAAAGCCGCGCGGGGCGGCCAGGTACAAGGTCAGATCGGGCTTGGACAAGGTCACGCTTTCATTCACTGCATCACCGCGCCATCAATGGTCCCCAACCGGCTAGGGCGGGGCCGCGGCGCAGGATCACATTTCGGCAGGTTCGTCTTGTTCGCTCTCGGCCTTTGATTCACGCGGGGGGCGTCCAATTACATCGCGCAGGGCATCCAGTTCGATGAAATTGTCGGCCTGACGGCGCAGTTCGTCGGCGATCATCGGCGGCTGCGAACGGATGGTCGAGACGACCGAAACCCGCACCCCCTGGCGCTGCAGACTTTCGACAAGCGCCCGGAAATCGCCATCGCCAGAGAAGAGCACAACATGGTCGATCCGCGGCGCCAGCTCCATCGCATCGACCGTCATCTCGACTTCCATGTTGCCCTTGACCTTCCGGCGGCCCTGGCTGTCGGTATATTCGCGCGCCGGCTTGGTGATCATGGTAAAGCCGTTGTAATTCAGCCAATCGACCAGCGGGCGGATCGGCGAATATTCGTCATTCTCCAGCAGCGCCGTATAGTAAAACGCCCGCAATAATTTCGACCGTCGCTCGAACTCCTGCCGCAGCAGTTTGTAATCGATGTCAAATCCCAATGCTTTAGCCGCCGCATAAAGATTGGATCCATCAATGAACAGCGCGAGCCGCTCGTCCTTGTAGAACATTAAAGTCCCTTTCAAAAAAGGCTGTCGGAGAAACTTCCATGAGCGTACTAGCAAAGATACATAAATTGGGTCAGTGGAAACCCTCAATATATACTTTTGGCAGAAAACCGCTTGCTTGTGAATCCTACAAATGACTAGGACGGCATATCTTGCGCTGGGCGCAAACCAGAATTCGTCCCTGGGCAGCCCGCGCGCAACGCTCTCCCATGCTCTGATAGAGCTGCACGAGGCCGTAGAACGGCAAAACGAATCACTGCAACTGCTGTCTGTCAGTCGTTTTTTTCAAAGCCCCGCCTTTCCGCCCGGCTCTGGGCCAGACTTTGTAAATGCCGTCGCGGCGGTAGAAACGTCGCTGAATGCAGAAGGGTTATTGGCGCATCTGCACGGGGTAGAGGCTTGGGCTAACCGCGTGCGCACGGGCCGTTGGCAGCCACGGACGCTGGATCTTGATCTGCTCGCCATGGGTGGCGAGATTGCCCCGGATGCCGAAGAATTGACCCGCTGGATCACACTTCCCCCGGAAAAGCAGGCCAAGGATGCGCCAGAGCGGCTGATCCTGCCGCATCCGCGCCTGCAAGACCGCGCCTTTGTGCTGATTCCCATGGCCGAAATCGCACCGCTCTGGCGTCACCCCTTGACCGGCAAGACGGTGGCAGAGATGACCGAAGACCTTTCAACGGCCGCAAAAGCCGATCTGAGGCCGATTTAGGCGCTGATCGGCGCTTGTCTTTTCGCCATCGGACGCCTAAATAGCGGTTTCCAGTTTTTCCAATGGGATGGAGTGCGCCCATGGCCCGCGTGACAGTCGAAGATTGCGTAGACAAGGTTCCAAACCGGTTCGAGCTGGTGATGCTCGCATCGCATCGTGCCCGCGAGATTACCGCAGGCGGCGCCCTGTCGATTGACCGCGACAATGACAAGAACCCCGTCGTGGCCCTGCGCGAGATTGCCGAGGAAACGCAGAACGCAGCCGATCTGCGCGAGCGGATGATCGAAAGCTACCAGACCCAGATCGAGGTGGACGAGCCTGAAGACGACGATATGGCCCTGTTGATGAGCGCCGAGATGGATCGCCCGCAACAAGACCAGATGTCCGAAGAGAAGCTTTTGCGGGCCTTGATGGAAGCACAGGGCGAGGCCTGAGGCACGCCAGACGGGGCATACCGGCATGATCGAAGTCGAAGATCTGATCGCGCTGGTTCACAACTATAATCCCAGGACCAATACGGAACTGATCCGCTCGGCCTATGACTATGGCCGCAAGATGCATGAGGGGCAGAAACGCCGCTCGGGCGAGGATTATTTTACCCATCCCGTGGCCGTGGCGGCCATCCTGACCGAACAGCGGCTTGACGATGCCTCTATCGTCACAGCGCTATTACACGACACGATCGAAGACACGCTTTCCACCTACCAGGAGATTTCGCGCCAGTTCGGCGAGGAGATCGCCGAGCTTGTCGATGGCGTCACCAAGCTGACCAACCTGCAGCTTTCCTCAACCGAAACCAAACAGTCGGAAAACTTTCGCAAGCTCTTTATGGCCATGTCCAAGGATCTGCGGGTGATCCTGGTCAAGCTGGCCGACCGTTTGCACAACATGCGCACCATCCGGTCGCTACCTGCAGAAAAGCAGGCACGCAAGGCTCGCGAAACGATGGACATCTTCGCCCCGCTTGCGGGTCGCATGGGTATGCAATGGATGCGTGAGGAGTTGGAGGATCTGTCCTTCAAGGTGCTCAACCCCGAGGCGCGCTCCTCAATTATCCGGCGCTTTGTGACCCTACAGCGCGAAACCGGCGAGGTGATCCCCAAGATTACCGGCGATATCCGGCTGGAACTGGAAAAAGCCTCGATAGAGGCCGACGTCTATGGCCGCGCCAAGAAACCCTATTCGATCTGGCGCAAGATGGAAGAAAAGCAGCTTGCCTTTTCGCGCCTGTCCGACATCTACGGCTTTCGCGTCATCTGCGCCAACGAAGGCGACTGTTATCGCATCCTCGGGGCGATCCATGGCCGCTGGCGGGCAGTGCCGGGGCGGTTCAAGGACTATATCAGCCAACCAAAATCTAACGGCTATCGATCCATCCACACAACCGTTTCGGGCCGCGACGGCAAGCAGGTAGAGGTGCAGATCCGCACCCGCCAGATGCACGAGGTGGCCGAATCCGGTGTTGCCGCCCACTGGTCCTACCGGGACGGGGTGCGTGCCCAGAACCCCTTTGCCGTCGATCCGGCCCGCTGGATTACCACGCTGACCGAGCGGTTCGACAATGCCGACGATCACGACGAGTTTCTCGAAAACGTCAAGCTCGAGATGTATTCCGATCAGGTCTTCTGCTTTACCCCGCGCGGCGAGGTGGTGCAGTTGCCAAAAGGCGCTACGCCGATCGACTTCGCCTATGCCATCCACACAAGGATCGGCCATGCCTGCGTCGGCGCCAAGGTGGACGGCATCCGCGTGCCGCTCTGGACCCGGTTGAAGAACGGCCAGTCGGTAGAGATCATCACCGCCGCTGGGCAGCGCCCGCAATCCACCTGGGTCGATATTGTCGTCACCGGCCGCGCCAAGTCGGCCATCCGCCGCTCCTTGCGCGAAGAAAACCGCGACCGGTTCGTCAAGCTCGGACAGGAACTGGCGCGTGTGGCATTTGAACATATCGGCAAGAAAGCCACCGACAAGGCCCTGCGCACCGCCGCCAAGACTCTTGGCCTTGCCAACGAGACAGAGGTGATGGCCCGGCTGGGCAGCGCCGAACTGACCTCGCGCGAGGTGATTTCGGCCATCTACCCCGATCTTGTCGTCGCACCGAACGAGGCGGGCGATGATTACTTGCCTGTAATAGGCCTGTCAGCCGATCAAAGTTTCCGCCGCGCCAACTGCTGCCAACCGGTACCGGGCGAAAGGATCGTCGGCATTACCTATCGCGGGCAAGGGGTTGTGGTCCATGCAATCGACTGCCCGGCACTTGCCGAACTGGAAAGCCAACCCCAGCGCTGGGTCGATCTGCACTGGCATTCGGGCCGCCACGCACCGGTCAATACCGTCAGCCTCAACATCACCATCGCTAATGGCGCGGGTGTGCTTGGCCGGGTCTGTTCGGTTATCGGCGACCAGAAGGCCAATATTTCCGACTTAACCTTTGTGGATCGTAAACCCGATTTTTACCGGCTAATCCTCGAAGTGGAATTGCGTGATGCCGAACATCTTCATGTGCTCTTGAATGCGCTTGAAGCCGAAACCGACGTGGCGCAGGTTGAACGTATTCGCGACATCTCGCGCAAACCCTAAGGGCGACTGAATGATATTCCGACGGCGTGATCGCCGCCCGTTCCTGACGGCACTGACCGAGCTTTTTCTGCCAAAGGGTGGCTGGAAGCGCGCGGTTCAGTATGTCGGGCATCGGTTGCGACGCCTACCCGATCCACCGCATCGCATCGCGCGGGGAATATTTGCCGGTGTCTTCATTTCCTTTTCGCCGCTTTTCGGACTGCATTTCTTAGGTGCCGCGTTGATTGCCTGGGCTATGCGCGGCAATGTGCTTGCGGCCCTTCTGGCGACCTTTTTCGGCAATCCGATCACCATGCCGCTGATCGCGCTTGGCTCTGTCGAGGTTGGCCACTGGCTTATCGGCGGCACCATCGGTTTCGGCTTTGACGAGATTTTTCATTCCTTTTCCGGCGCGTGGAAAAGTGTCTGGCACAACATTTTGGCGCCCTTTACCAGCTACACGGCCGACTGGGCCGGGCTAAAGGCGTTTTTCTACGACATTTTTCTGCCCTATCTGGTCGGTGGGCTACCACTGGGTATCCTGGCCGGTACGATCAGCTATTACGCAAGCCTGCCCGCCATCGGTGCCTATCAGCGGCTGCGCGACCGGCAACGGCGCGATCGTATTCAGAAGGCCGTCGAAAAACGGCAAAGGGCTGCGGAAAAGGAAAAGCGGCGCGCCGAAAAAGCCTTGCGCCGGGCCAAGTCCCCGGGCGACATAGACCCCGCAGCGGATGCCAGCGCGCCACCCAGCCGCGAAACAGCGTCCAACGACGGAAAGGATGACGGATGACAGCCACCGACAAGTTGCGCCTAGGCGTCAATATCGACCATGTGGCAACCGTCCGTAACGCCCGTGGCTCTGCCTATCCTGACCCGGTGCGCGCGGCACTTCTGGCCGAAAAGGCCGGTGCCGATGGTATCACCGCCCATCTGCGCGAAGACCGCCGCCATATTGCAGATGAGGATATCGAGCGGCTGATGCAGGCGCTTAGCCTGCCGCTGAATTTTGAAATGGCCGCAACCGCGGAAATGCAGGCCATTGCCCTGCGGCACCGGCCCCATGCCGTCTGCATCGTTCCGGAAAAACGGGAGGAACGGACCACCGAAGGCGGGTTGGAAGTGGCGCGTGACGAAAATCGGCTGGCGGCGTTCATCGCCCCCCTGTCCAAGGCCGGTTGCCGCGTGTCGATCTTCATCGCCGCCGACGCCGCACAGATCGAGTCCGCAGCCCGTATCGGCGCCGATATTGTCGAATTGCACACCGGCGCCTATTGCGACCTGCATGCCGATGGCCATCTGGCCGAACGTGACGCCGAACTGTCGCGGCTGCGGGCAATGTCCAGCTATGCCCACTCCCTCGGGTTGGAGGTTCACGCAGGCCACGGGCTGACCTACGACACCGTGGGCCCCATCGCCGCCTTCACCGAGGTGCGCGAGTTGAATATCGGCCATTTCCTGATTGGCGAGGCGATTTTTTCGGGCCTTGGCCCAGCCATTGCCGAAATGCGCCGCCTGATGGATGCGGCCCGCACATGACGGCGCCGGTCTGTCTGGTCCGGCCCCTGGCAGCGGCGGTGCTGGCATGATCCTTGGCATCGGCACCGATCTGGCGAATATCGAACGCATTCAGGGAACGCTGGATCGGTTCGGGGAACGTTTTCTTACCCGGGTCTTTACCGAAACCGAACGGCGCAAGGCTGAAAGCCGCAAGGACAGGGCAGGCACCTATGCCAAACGCTGGGCCGCGAAAGAGGCCTGTTCCAAGGCGCTTGGCACCGGCCTTGCCATGGGCATTTCCTGGAAGGACATGGCCGTTTCCAACCTTAAAAGCGGCCAGCCGGTGATGGAGTTGACAGGCTGGGCCGCCGAAAAACTGGCGAAAATGACGCCGCCCCGGCACGAGGCCATCGTCCATGTCACCCTGACCGATGATCACCCCTGGGCGCAGGCTCTCGTGGTGATCGAAGCGCGCCCCTTGCCTGCAGCCGAAACTTGACTCTGTCCGCGCCCGCGATCATGTAGCGGCTGAACCAAAGGTCAGGAAGTTCCATGTCTAAGACGAACGAGGGCGGCATCGGCGAAACCATCAAGACGGTCGTCTATGCCCTGTTGATTGCCGGGATCTTTCGGACCCTTTTCTTTCAGCCCTTCTGGATCCCTTCGGGGTCGATGAAAGACACGTTGCTGATCGGCGACTTCCTGTTCGTCAACAAGATGGCCTATGGCTATTCGCGCTATTCCTGCCCCATGGCGCTTTGCCCGATCACAGGTCGGATACTTGGATCTGCGCCCGAACGGGGCGATGTCGTCGTCTTTCGTCACCCGACGACCGGATCAGATTTCATCAAACGTCTGATCGGATTGCCCGGCGACAGGATTCAGATCAAGGAAGGTATCCTGTATATCAACGACGTTGCCGCGCCCCAAGAACCTGCCGGCACCTTCGAAGAGATTTATGAGCCGCAAGGATCGCAACGCAATCTTCCCTCATGCGCCAATGCACCTGTCGGCATTGGCGGCATCTGCCAGAACGAACGGCTGGTGGAAACCCTGCCGGGCGGTAAGCGCCACGACATCCTCAACACCGATGACAGGCGTACCGACAATACCCCGGTCTTTACCGTGCCAGAAGGCCATTACTTCTTCATGGGTGATAACCGCGACAGCTCCATGGACAGCCGCTTCCCGCAGTCGGTGGGCGGCGTCGGCTTCCTGCCGGAAAAATACATCATCGGCCGGGCCGACCGCATCCTCTTTTCTTCGGCGGGCCGTTCGCTCTTCTTCTTCTGGACATGGCGGTCCGACCGGTATTTCAAGGCGGTGGAGTGAAGATCTCTGCCGATCTTCAGGCCTTTTCGGCCAGACTGGGCCACGCATTTTCCCGGCCGGAGCTTCTGGTTCGCGCCCTGACCCATGCCTCTATCGCCGGGCCGACCCGGCCGGACAATCAGCGGCTGGAATTTCTGGGTGACCGGGTTCTGGGGCTGGTGATGGCAGAAGCACTGCTCTCAGCCGACGCAGATGCCAGCGAAGGCCAGCTTGCGCCGCGTTTCAACGCACTGGTGCGCAAGGAATGTTGCGCTGATGTCGCGCGCGAGCTTGGACTTGGCGATGTGCTAAAGCTTGGCCGGTCAGAGATGCTTTCTGGCGGGCGGCGCAAGGAGGCGCTTTTGGGCGACGCGATAGAGGCGGTGATCGCCGCGGTCTATCTCGATGCCGGATATGACAGCGCCCGCGCCGTGATCCTTCGGCATTGGGGGGCGCGGATCAGTGACGTCAAGGCCGACGCCCGCGACGCCAAGACCGCCCTGCAGGAATGGGTGCAAGCGCGCGGCATGGCGCCGCCTAGTTACAGCGAACTGGCCCGCAGCGGGCCGGACCACCAGCCGCTTTTCACCATCGAGGTACGTCTCGACAGTGGCGAAAGCGAAACCGCAATTGCCGGCGCCAAGCGTCAGGCCGAACAGGCCGCCGCCAAGGCACTATTGGCGCGGATGGAGAGCAAGAATGGCTGAGGCCCCCCCAGAGACCCGCGCAGGCTTCGTCGCCCTGATCGGGGAACCGAATGCCGGCAAATCCACCCTGCTCAATCGCATGGTGGGCGCCAAAGTGTCCATCGTCACCCACAAGGTGCAGACCACCCGCGCCCGTATCCGCGGCATCGCCATGGAGGCAGCTACCCAGATCGTCTTTGTCGATACGCCCGGTCTGTTCCGGCCACGCCGCAGGCTGGACCGCGCCATGGTTGCTGCCGCATGGGGTGGCGCCGCCGACGCCGACATCATCGTTTTGCTGATCGAGGCGCATCGCGGCCTGACCGAAGGAGTTGCGGCCATCCTCGACACACTGGCGCAGCGCAGCGATACGCCACGGGTCGCTTTGGCGATCAATAAGATCGACCGGGTAAAGGCCGAAACGCTGCTGGACCTGTCGCAACGGCTGAACGCGGCCTTTCCGTTTGAGCGGACTTTCATGATTTCGGCGGAAAAGGGCTATGGCACCGCTGATCTCAAATCCTGGCTGGCGGCCGAACTGCCGCAAGGCGCCTGGTTCTACCCCGAAGACCAGATCGCCGATCTGCCCTTGCGCCTGATTGCTGCCGAAACCACCCGCGAAAAGCTGACGCTACGGCTGCACGAGGAGTTGCCCTATCAACTGACGGTCGAGACCGAAGGCTGGGAAGAGCGGCCCGACGGATCAGTAAGGATCGATCAGCTGATCTATGTGATGCGCGACGGGCACAAGGGGATTGTGCTTGGCAATCGCGGCGAAACGATCAAGGCCGTCGGTCAGGAGGCGCGCAAGGATCTGATGGCCTTTCTCGATCGACCCGTGCATCTGTTCCTGCAGGTAAAGGTCCGCCCGAACTGGCTGGAAGAAAAGGAACGCTATTCCGAAATTGGTCTCGATTTCCGCGATGGCGACTGAACCGCGTCTGACAGCCGATATCTGGGTGCATGCCTATCTGCGGCGGCTGGAGGCGGCATCAATCCCTGCCTATGTCACCGCGCGCGGCGACAAGACCGCGGGGGCGGTGCTGATCAAGCTGGCCACGCTGGACGGTCAGGCACAGCTTTTCCACCGCTCATTCGATCTGATGACCGGCGCCCGTGCCTGGGTCAGCCTTTTTGCCGGGGCCGAGCCCGAATGCGACGCCGCGGTCAGCCGCCAGCGCCGCATGGACCCTGACCTCTGGGTGATCGAACTGGAAAGCCGCGAGGGGCGCACCCTCCTGGATGAGCCAGGGCTGGCCGACTAGACCGGCGCGGCCTTGCGAGGATCAAACGGCTGGACATTTCCTGCCGGGGCGCCTTTCTTGGGCAGAAATCCGGCGGGGGTCCGCCGGCATAAGGTGCAGGTGATGGACTGGCGTGACGAAGGTGTGCTTTTGCTGGCGCGGCCGCATGGCGAAACCTCTGCCGTCGCAGAGATATTTACCCTGAACCATGGCCGCCATGCCGGTGTCGTCCGTGGCGCGGCCTCGCGCCGGAATCAGCCGCTTTTGCAACCCGGCGCGCAGCTTTCCGTCATCTGGCGCGCGCGGCTCGAAGATCATGTCGGCAGCTTCACCTTGGAGCCGATCCGCAGCCGTACCGCGCAGTTTTCCGACCGGCTGGCGCTTGCCGGTCTAAGTGCTGTCACCGCACTTCTGGCCTTCTCCCTGCCTGAACGGGACTCCCATCCTGATCTTTACCATCTGACCGTCCGCCTGCTGGACCGCATCAATCAGGCCGAGGAGTGGCAGCTTGACTATCTCTTATGGGAACGCGACCTTTTGGAGGAGCTTGGCTTTGGCATGGATCTGTCGCGCTGTGCTGTGGTGCCGGGCGCCAATGACTTGACTTTTGTCAGCCCCAAGACGGGGCGCGCCGTCAGCCGCGCCGGTGCCGGGGAATGGGCAGACCGGCTCCTGCCGCTGCCCCCCTGCCTTCTGGGACATGGGCCGGCGCGGCGTGATGACATCCTGCAAGGTCTGAAAACCACCGGCCATTTCCTGAACAGTTGGCTCGCGCCAAGCCTTGGCGACCGGCCTTTGCCAGCCGCGCGCCAAAGGCTCTGTGAATTGCTTGCAAGAAATGGCAACAGGGTCGCGAACTGAATGGTTCTGTCGCGGGCGCAACAGAACGGTGGCAGAAGAAAGGTTCTGATCGGCCCATGGCCCTGAGATATATTCCGACTACGCTGAAACACGCGCCCGCACCCGGTATCAAGCATTTTGCAATCCTGGCTGGGTTAGACGCGATGGTGCGTGGCATGCTGATTTCGGTCATGCCCCTGGTGATCTACGACGCGGTGCGGGACGCGAGCGTCGTCAGCCGGATCTATTTCATCGCGGGGCTCGTCTCCCTGATATGGGGGCTTCTGGTGCCCGCCCTTACCCGCAAAATTCCCCGGCGCTGGATGTACAGCTTCGGCGCACTTCTCTACCCTGTCGGCATGGCGCTGGCCATTCACGGCGGCCCGATATCGGTACCGCTCGCCCTGATGTGCAATGCCATGGCAACGGTGACCGTTTTTGTTTGCCTCAATGCCTACGTGCTGGACTATGTAACACGGGCCGAACTTGGCAAGGGTCAGTCACTGCAGATGGTCTATGCCGCAACCCCTTGGATGGTCGGCCCACTGCTCGGGGTCTGGTGTTACGAAATCTGGCCCCCGCTGCCTTTCGTTCTGGCCACAGCCTTTGCCCTTGCCATTCTGACCACCTTCTGGATTCTGCGCCGTGGCAATGGCAAACAGATCAGCCGCGCCAAGGCGCCGGCGGTCAACCCCCTTGCCTTCCTCGCACGCTTTTTCAAACAGCCCCGGTTGATCGCCGGCTGGCTTTTCGCGGTGATCCGTTCTTGTGGCTGGTGGGTCTATGTCGTCTATTTGCCGATCTTCTGCGTCGAAAACGGCCTTGGCGACAAGGTCGGCGGCATGGTGCTTTCGGCCTCCAACAGCCTTTTGTTCATCTCGCCCCTGATGCTGCGGTTCGTCAATAAGACCTCGCTGCGGCGGGTGATGCGCTTCACGCTTGCCTGGTGCGCGCTCACCTTCATCTTGGCCACCCTCACCTCTCCTGTCCCATGGGCAACCGTTGGTTTCCTGGCAGCCGGGTCGATCGGGTTGGTGATGCTGGACGCGGCTGGCGGCCTGCCCTTCATGATGTCGGTCAAACCCTCCGAACGCTCCGAAATGGCCGCGGTCTATTCCAGCTTTCGCGACGTGTCGGGCATCGCCACGCCGGGCGTTGCCTATCTGGTGCTGC
>JBARVM010000360.1:0-2938 GCA_049646265.1 Paracoccaceae bacterium | reverse complement strand
TGGTGAAGAAGCTGGAAGAGACCGGCGCGATCAAATATACGATCGTCGTGGCCGCTACCGCCTCTGACCCGGCGCCCATGCAGTTCCTCGCACCCTATTCGGCAACCTCGATCGCCGAACATTTCCGCGACAACGGCCGCCATGCGCTGATCATCTATGATGACCTCTCGAAGCAGGCCGTGGCCTATCGCCAGATGTCGCTCTTGCTGCGCCGCCCGCCTGGCCGCGAAGCCTATCCGGGCGACGTTTTCTACCTCCATTCGCGTCTTTTGGAACGTTCGGCCAAGCTGAACGAGGATAATGGCGCCGGTTCCTTGACCGCGCTGCCGGTCATCGAGACCCAGGGCGGCGACGTGTCGGCCTTTATTCCGACCAACGTGATCTCGATCACCGACGGCCAGATCTTCCTTGAAACCGAACTTTTCTATCAGGGCATCCGTCCTGCCGTGAACACCGGTCTGTCGGTGTCGCGCGTTGGTTCGTCCGCCCAGACGAACGCGATGAAATCGGTCGCCGGCCCGGTGAAACTTGAACTGGCGCAGTATCGCGAAATGGCGGCCTTTGCCCAGTTCGGTTCGGACCTTGACGCCTCGACCCAGCGCTTGCTGAACCGCGGTGCGCGCCTGACAGAGCTGATGAAGCAGCCGCAATACTCGCCGCTGACCAACGCGGAAATCGTTTGCGTCATCTTCGCCGGCACCAAGGGTTACCTTGACAATATCGGCGTCAAGGATGTCGGCCGTTACGAGGCAGGTCTGCTCAAGCACCTGCGCAGCAACTGCAAGGATCTGCTGGACTGGATCACCGAGACTGACCCCAAGATCAAGGGTGAAGCCGAAGACAAGATCCGTGCGGCGCTGAACACCTTCGCCAAGACCTTCGCGTAAGCGAAGGGAGGGAGCGGGACATGCCCAGCCTTAAGGATCTAAAAAACCGGATCGCGAGCGTCAAATCGACGCGCAAGATCACCAAAGCAATGCAGATGGTTTCGGCGGCCAAACTCCGCCGGGCCCAGGATGCTGCCGAATCCGCCCGGCCCTATGCCGAGCGGATGAACGCGGTCATGGCCGGTCTTGCTGCTTCGCTCGGCTCGTCGGCGCAGGGTCCGCGGCTTTTGTCGGGTACCGGCAGCGATAAGGTGCAGCTTTTGGTGGTGATGACCGCCGAACGCGGCCTTTGCGGCGGCTTCAACTCCACCATCGTGCGTCTGGCACGCCAGAAGGCGCAAGAGCTGATTGGCGCTGGCAAGACGGTCAAGATCCTGACCGTCGGCAAGAAGGGCCGCGAACAGTTGAAGCGCGATCTTTCGGCGCATTTCATCGGCCATGTCGATCTGAGCGATGTCAAGAAGATGGGCTATAACAATGCCCAAGCCATCGCCAAGGACGTTCTGGCCCGTTTCGACGCTGGTGAGTTCGATGTGGCGACGTTGTTCTTCAACCGGTTCCAGTCGGTGATCAGCCAGATACCAACGGCGCAGCAGATCATTCCGGTGCAATATGAAGCCGGGGCAAGCGAAAGCGGCGCCTTTTACGATTACGAGCCGGGTGAGGAAGAGATCCTGTCGGATCTTTTGCCGCGCAGCATCGCAACGCAGGTCTTTACCGCGCTTCTGGAAAATGGCGCCTCCGAACAGGGCGCGCGTATGAGCGCCATGGACAATGCGACCCGCAACGCTGGCGACATGATCAACCGTCTCACCATCCAGTTCAACCGGTCGCGCCAGGCTGCGATCACCAAAGAACTCATTGAAATCATTTCGGGCGCCGAGGCGCTCTGACGAAACCGGAGAAATCACATGGCTAGAGCAGCGAAAGCAGCAGCAGCAACGGGTGCGACGGGGCGCGTGACGCAGGTCATCGGCGCTGTGGTCGACGTACAGTTTGCCAATGAACTACCCGCAATTCTGAACGCGTTGGAAACCACCAACAACGGCAAGCGTCTGGTTCTGGAAGTGGCCCAGCATCTGGGTGAAAACACCGTGCGGACCGTCGCCATGGACGCGACCGAAGGTCTGGTGCGCGGCGCGACCGTGACCGATCTTGGCGCGCCGATCCAGGTTCCGGTGGGTAACGCCACCCTGGGCCGTATCCTCAACGTCATCGGCGAACCGGTGGACGAAAAGGGCCCGGTCAAGGCCTCTGAAACCCGGTCGATCCACCAGCCCGCCCCGGCATTCGCCGAACAGTCCACCTCCTCTGACATCCTTGTCACCGGGATCAAGGTCATCGACCTTCTGGCGCCTTACTCCAAGGGCGGCAAGATCGGCCTCTTCGGTGGTGCGGGCGTGGGCAAGACGGTTCTGATCATGGAACTGATCAACAACATCGCCAAGGTGCACTCGGGCTTCTCGGTCTTCGCCGGTGTTGGTGAACGGACCCGTGAAGGTAACGACCTTTACCACGAGATGATCGAATCCGGCGTTATCGTTCCGGACGATCTGGAAAAGTCGAAAGTGGCCCTTGTCTACGGTCAGATGAACGAGCCTCCGGGCGCGCGTATGCGTGTGGCCCTGTCGGGTCTGACGCTGGCCGAGCAGTTCCGCGACCAGTCCGGTACCGACGTTCTTTTCTTCGTCGACAACATCTTCCGCTTTACTCAGGCGGGTTCGGAAGTGTCGGCGCTTCTCGGCCGTATTCCTTCGGCCGTGGGCTACCAGCCGACGCTGGCCACCGACATGGGCGCGATGCAGGAACGCATCACCTCGACCAAGGCAGGCTCGATCACCTCGGTGCAGGCCATCTACGTTCCGGCCGACGACCTTACCGACCCGGCGCCTGCGACCTCGTTCGCGCACCTCGACGCCACCACGGTTCTGTCGCGCGCCATCTCGGAACTCGGCATCTATCCGGCCGTGGATCCGCTGGATTCCACATCCCGCCTGATGGACCCGGCCGTTCTGGGCGAAGAGCACTATCAGGTTGCCCGTGACGTTCAG
>JBARVM010000359.1:0-3629 GCA_049646265.1 Paracoccaceae bacterium | reverse complement strand
GTTTCATGGTCGATACTGTCATCGGCCGCGCGCTGGGCATCGACAGCGGCCACGTCCGGCGCGAACCGCCCGGCCGCGACCGCCTCGGCATCGGCAAGCGCCACAACACCATCCACCGTTATGCGCGAGCGGATCGCGGGCCAGTCGAAGGCCTTCAAGAGCGGCTTCGGCAAAGCCAGCCCGGAGGTCTCGATCAGGATATGGTCGGGGCGCTGCGGCAGGGCCATCAGCGCCTCTATCGTCGGTATGAAATCGTCGGCGACGGTGCAGCAGATGCAGCCGTTGGCCAGCTCGACAATATTTTCGGTCGGGCAATTTTCGTCCGCGCATGACTTCAGTATGTCGCCATCCACCCCCACGGTGCCAAACTCGTTGACCAGAACCGCCAGACGTTTGCCTTGCGGGTTCTGCATCAGATGGCGGATCAGCGTGGTCTTGCCCGCGCCGAGAAAACCGGTGATGACGGTAACGGGTATTTTAGCAAGTTCAGACATTTAGCTCTCCATCGGGGGGATACGGGCAAGGCTCTGCTTGCGGAAAATCACCGGTCTTTCGCACCAGGGCACGAGACCGTCCTTGGTGGCGGCATAGGCAGCGGCACCCGCCAGAATATCGGCCACATCGCGCGCGGGGTCCATACGACCGTAGACATATGACCATCGGCCCGGCCCGCTCAGGGCGATATTGCAGCCGTGATCGCAGGCCGAAAGACATTCAACCGGAACAATCCGCACACCTTCGGGGGCCCCTTTGTCTGCAAGTGCCGCCAAGAGCTGCGCACCGGGGCGGCTGCCATCTTCGGCGATCTCGCTGCCCATCCGGCAGGTAGTACAGACATGTAACGTCACGCTCATCGTCGGGCCTTTCCTTTGGCAAAGGGGGCAGGCCTGCGGGGGCATGGAATTCCAGGCCCGAGCCGGTCGCGGAACACCCCGTCCGCCGTCACTTTTCGCACGTTGGCAGGTCTCCCGGCTTGCGGATGTCGGGGTTTCCCGGCTGGGAAGGCCCCGGCGGCAGCCCCCCCTTCCCGGCCCGTGCCAGTGGATTGGGGCGACCTCTCCGGTCACGGTCGCGGGGGCGGCTACGCTTCGGCCATGTACCACGGGTGGTCGCAAAGCCTGTCGCATTCCCTCTTCGCCTGCCATATGACAGGAACCAACGCCGCCTCACCTGAGGCATGGCACCTATCCTTGTCAAGCGACGGAGTGACCTATGGACGAGCCAAACACGACACCCGAGGTCGATGACAGTGCACGCCACAATGCGAAGATGGCCAAGAAAAAGGCCGCGCGCGACAAGATCATGGCAACGAAAGAGGGCGAAAAGGGCCTGATCATCGTCCATACCGGCGCGGGCAAGGGCAAAAGTTCTTCCGGTTTCGGGATGATTCTGCGCTGTATCGCCCATGAAATGCCGTCGGCCGTCGTGCAGTTCATCAAAGGCGCCTGGTCCACCGGTGAACGCACCCTGATCGAGCGGAATTTCGGCGAACTTTGCCAGTTCTACGCGATGGGCGAAGGCTTCACCTGGGAAACCCAGGACAAGACCCGCGACATCGCCGCCGCCCGCAAGGGCTGGGAAAAGGCAAAGGAACTGATCCTCGATGATCGGAACAAGATGGTGTTGCTCGATGAAATCAACATCGCCCTGCGCTACGACTATCTCGATGTGGCAGAGGTGGTGGCATTTCTGAAAAACGAAAAGCCCGCCATGACCCATGTCGTTCTGACCGGTCGCAATGCCAAGGAGGAGCTGATCGAGATCGCCGATCTGGTGACCGAGATGACGCTGATCAAGCATCCGTTCCGGTCGGGGATCAAGGGTCAGAAGGGGGTCGAGTTCTGATGGCGCGGAAACGTCTGCTGACCGAGTTTGGCATGGGCACCAGCCTGCGGCGTCAGGTCTATACCGAGGCCGCTGTGCGCGCGGTGAAAGACGCGCTTTGGCACAATTCGATCAATCTGGCCGAGCTGTTCGGGCGGCCCAAGGGCGATATGCTGATCGACGTCGAGATTGGCGTTCAGGCCCCCGACAGGGTCGATTCCACGGCAATTCTCGCGGTCTTTCCATACGGCCAGCCGAAAGTGACGGTGGTGAAGGGCGGGCTTGATGTGCCGCGCTCCGATGGCGGCAAACCGACGGTGATCGCCAATGCGGCGATATCGGTGTCGCTGGAGGTGGGGGCATGAATGACCAGCGGTTCATCATCGAAATGGGCATGGGCAACGATCAGTACGGGCAGGATTATCAAAAGGCCGCCGCCCGCGCGATCGAGGACGCGATCCGCCATTCCTCGATCCCCTTGTTCGGGGCTTTGGGCCTTGACCATGCTGCGATGCGTGTCGCGGTGACTGTGGCTGTGCAGAACCCCGAGGCGCTTGATTGCGTGGCCCTCGCCACAGCCTTGCCGCGCGGCCGGGTGACGGTGACGGCGGTCCATGGCGGGCTCAATGTCACCAATCCAGACAGCGGCAATGTGACCGTGATCGCCACTGCCGCCGTCGAAGCTTTTCTGCCGTTAATGGGCTAGCATATGGCAGGACCGGGGTATGTTTTGATGGTGCTACAGCCGGGGGCTTTGCCCCCGGACCCCCAGAATATTTTAACCAGAATGAAAGAAATACCTGGTGAACAATGTCTTACGGTACGGGCAGGAATGCCGATGACCGTCCAGAGTGAAGGCGCCCCGTCTCCCCGGCTAAGCCGCCCGAGGCGGGGCGCTGCCCACCTGTTCAACCTCTTTCATTCTGGCAATAAATATTCCCGCCGGAGGCTGCTGTCGGCGCCACCTGCAGCAAAGGCCGGTGGTGAACCGGGCTTACCTTTCACCAGCAATGAAGATGGCAGGGCGTCGGAAGAGTTGAGGCAGGCGTGATGGGTAAGTCCCTTATGATCCAGGGCTGCGGCTCGAATGTCGGCAAGTCGCTACTGGTTGCGGGGCTGGCCCGTGCCGCCCGGCGCCGGGGGCTGTCGGTGGCCCCGTTCAAGCCGCAGAACATGTCGAACAACGCCGCCGTGACAGTGGACGGGGGCGAGATCGGGCGGGCGCAGGCTTTGCAGGCGCTGGCCTCTGGGCTTGATCCGCATACCGATATGAACCCGGTCCTGCTGAAGCCCGAAACCGATACCGGGGCGCAGGTCGTGGTCCAGGGCAAACGGCTGACAACCGTCCGGGCAAGAGACTATTCCGCCCTGAAACCACAACTTCTGAGCTCGGTGCTGGAGAGTTTCAATCGCCTGAAGGCCGCCCATGACCTTGTCGTCGTCGAAGGCGCGGGCAGCCCGGCCGAGGTCAATTTGCGGGCGGGCGACATCGCCAATATGGGCTTTGCCCGGGCGGCGGATGTGCCCGTGGTGCTGGCGGGCGATATAGACCGGGGCGGGGTCATTGCCCAGATCATCGGCACGCAGGCCGTGCTTGACCCCGAAGATGCGGGAATGGTCGCGGGGTTTCTGCTCAACAAGTTCCGGGGCGACCCGAGCCTGTTCGACGATGGTTATCGGCTAATCGCGACCCGCACTGGCTGGCGAGGGTTCGGCGTTCTGCCCTATTTCCGCGATGCTGCGAAACTGCCCGCCGAGGATGCGCTGGACCTTGGCGGCGCCACCGGCAACGGCCCGCTGAAGAT
>JBARVM010000358.1:0-5674 GCA_049646265.1 Paracoccaceae bacterium | reverse complement strand
TGGAAGCGCGCCAAGCCGAAGCTCAGGCCGCCACAGCCGCGTCTGTCCTCACCAAAGAACGCACCACTTTGGAACGCGACCCCAATGCGCCAATCCTCGGCAATCCGGACGGCGACGTCACGATTGTCGAATTCTTCGACTATAACTGCCCCTACTGCAAACGGGCCATGCCCGAGGTCAATGCCTTGATGGCCGAGGACACCAGCGTGCGATTGGTTCTGCGTGAGTGGCCGATCCTGAGCGAAGGGTCAGCTTTTGCCGCCCGCGCCGCCTTGGCATCGCGTCAGCAGGGTAAATACGCCGAAATGCACGACGCCCTGATGAGGATGCGCGGCAAGGTTGAGGCAGAGGCCGTACTGCGCATAGCAGGGGAGGTCGGTCTCGACGTTGAGAAGTTGAAGATCGACATGCAGTCGCCCGAAGTTGAGGAGCATATTGCCACCTCGATGCGACTGGCCGAGGCGCTTGGTTTTAATGGCACCCCATCGTTCGTGGTCGGCGATCAGCTGATCCCCGGCTTTGTGGAAAAGCCGCAGTTGGTCGAAGCCGTGACCGCCGCGCGGGCGGCAGAATGATTGTCCTATTGCAGCGCTTTCTTGTCGCACGTCTTCGATTCCCTTTTGCGGTAGTGGAAAGGGTCCAGACCGCGATCAGGCGGTCTGTCTTGTCGGTTGCAGTGTGGATGGCCCTGTCAGGGAATGCCTTGGCACATTCGTTCACTGCCGCTCTTATAGTCGTCGGCGATAACCGTGAAGCAGGCCTCGCAGAAGCCGTCCGCGGTTTCCTGCTGGCGGCAGACGAGCGGGATGGGCACGCGAACGAAACGTCTGACGGGCATCTGGGGGGGGTCGATGTGCATGTACTTCCGCTTCCGCGCGATGCGGCCGGGCTGGTCGAAGACCTGATCGGTACGCCCACCGAGCCCGGCGATGTCGTGGTCGTCCTTGGCACTGAACCTGCAGCAAGCGAAGCCGTGCGAAAGTATCAGTCCAACAGCACTGTCTTGCTGCAAGTGGTGCTACCGGTGGGATGGGACAGCGAGGTGGGGACCGACAGTTTTGTGACGCGCTACCGTCTCGCCTATGGCACAGCGCCCGGTTTGATGGCGGCAACAGGCTATCACGCAGCGCGTCGTCTGGATGTAGCCATCAGACCGCTGGACGGTGTGATCCCGCGGGCGGCTCTGGAAGACGCTTGGCGGTCAACCTCGTCCGGGCTGCCTTGGTAATTTGTAGTTCTCGGAAATCGCCGCCTGCGCCCCGCCGCTGCGAGTCGGTGCTTTTGGCGCGTCCCCGCTCGTCTAGTCCAGGTCAGGCTGCCGGATAGCTGGTGAAGATGCTGCTGCTGCCGTCAAGTCCGACGAGAAGAACTTCATAGGCTTCGCGCTCGGCCTCTGACCCCATGCCGGGAGAGCCGAAAGGCATGCCTGGAACGGTAAGCCCAGTTGCAGCTGGACGTTCGGCCACCAAGCGACGGATATCGGCGGCGGGGACGTGGCCTTCGATGGTGTAGTCGCCGATTGTCGCCGTGTGGCATGAGACAAGATTATCGGGGATGCCACGTTCGCGCTTGTATGCGGTCAGTTCTTCAAGGCTGCGCTCTTCGAAGCTGACGGCAAAGCCGTTCTCGCGAAGGTGGCCGATCCACGCATTGCAGCAGGGGCAGCCCGGATCCTTGACCACATGGATGCTCGCGTCTGTTTCGGCCCAAACGGGCGTGGTGGCGAGGCTGATGGCCCAACTCATTGCTCCGATCATGGTACGTCGAGATATCTGCATGTTTTTGTCCCTCGCGGTTGAACACGTTGGCATCGTTGTAGTGGTCTGCAGGCATCCGAGCTATCAATCTTTGGTGGATTTGCGCCCGATCACCGAAAGATTACTCCAATCGCGGATCGTCAGCCTGCACCAGAAGAACACCGTGATTGTTGTCTGCATCGTCATCCGTAATCTTGCGGGTTTCGACCCCGGGAAAATCAGCAAAAGCTTCCATCATGCGCTTGGGAAACCACGTCATCGGCAAGCTTTCAAAGCCGGGTACACCTTCAAGGACCCGAGAGAGCGCAATGGTGCAGTTCGCTTTTGGAACCGCACCATAGGCCATCGCCCGCTGCATGATCAGTGCGGCCACTTCGGGCGAAACTTCGACCGTCTGCTCCACCACGTCGAAAGTCTCGCGCGCATGGTAGTCGATATAGAAATCAACCATTTTTGGCGTAACACCGAAATGCACATCGTTGCGCTCTGGAAGCTGCGGGTGGCGCCATGTTCCGGCGGGATCAAACATGACCCTCTGGGAGCCGTTGATCAGAAGCCCCGCATGCGCTCCAGAGCCATTGCGTGTCGAAAGCACGGTGTAGAGTGTTACCGACGTCGGGCCGGGATGCGTGTAGCGTGATGCGACAACAGCCGCCTCCGGTGCCCAGATCGGTTCCGCCCCGCAGGCCGCCAAACCCAGGGTTGTCGCTATGGCTAGAAAAATCTTTATCATCAGTATCACCCGTCCGTGTAGCCAAACCATTATTTGCAAAACTTCGGTCATCCAGTAAACTTTCTGATAGGGCAGGTGGAATATACAAATTCCGACAATTCTGTCGCATCGTGCGGGTTCTTGGGCATGTTCTGAGACACCAAAATGTCAAATGACTGTGCCGCATCATGCTGATATCTACCGTTCCATGAACAAGTCAGGCCTCTTCGTAAAAGTCGTCGTTTTCGCAGCCTATGTGCTAGCGATGCTTGTTCCCGGTTTGACTATGGTTGGCGAGCAAACTCAGGTTGAACATGCCCAGATGATGGCCATGGCCGGTCACGAAATGACCATGGCCGATGTGGGCAGCGACAAGTCAGACCAAACAATGCTCTTGTGCCAGCAACATTGTTTGGTTGTGGTTGCGACCCTGCCGGCAGCAGATCAAACGATTGAAATAGCCGGGCATCCGATTGACGTTGTGACCGGAGATGATCCTCTGGTTTCCTCCTTGGCCTTTCCGCCCCCCGGACCTCCTCCAAAAGCCGTAGTGATCTGACCCCGCAGAGCAGGCGTTCGCGCCATGGTCTGCCAGTCTGTTATTTTCTGCGACTTACAGGAGAACTCACATGTCGCTTTTGACCCGCCGCGGCTTTCTTGCCGCAACTTCGGCTTCGGCCGCTACTTTGCTTTTGCCCGCCAAGGTGCGTGCTCAATCCACCCGGATGACCCTTTCGGCCACATCGCGCACCATTGAGGTGCAAGGCAAGGCTGCGAAAGTCTGGGGTTTGCTCGACGGGAACGGACGTTCCGGCCTTGTTCTTGATCCGGGGCAGGCCTTTGCGGTTGATCTGACCAATACGCTTGACGCACCGACCATCATCCACTGGCACGGGCAAATCCCGCCCAATATGCAGGACGGGGTGCCCGACCTGCCGATGGCGATGCTGCAACCCAGAGAGTCGCGTGCCTATGACTTTGTCACACGCTCCGGGACGCATTGGATGCATGCCCATATCCCGGAGCATGAAATGCTACTGCTTGCTGCCCCGCTTGTGGTCCGTCGGCCGGAAGATGTGTCGGCCGACAGGCAGGAAGTGACGCTGTTCCTGCATGACTTCTCCTTCAGACCACCAGCCGAAGTGCTGGCCGAGATCACTGGCGGCACTTCGATGGCCGGGATGGATCACAGCCAGATGGGGCAGGATGGCATGGCCGCGATGGACATGGGTGCGATAGGGCAGGGCGACGCGATGTCGATGCCGGGCATGGATGGCATGGCCATGGACTTGAACGACTATAACTTTGATGCCTATCTCGCAAACGACCGCACTCTTGACGATCCAGAGGTTTTGCAGGTCGACAAGGGCGGCCGGGTCCTTGTCCGGGTGATCAATGCGGCAGCAGCGACGGTCTTCTGGATCGACACTGGCAGCTTGCCGGGGCGGCTGGTCGCTGTGGATGGGGAGCCGGTCCAGCCAATGACCGGCAGCCGTTTCGGCCTGGCCATGGGTCAACGTCTTGACATCGAGCTGGACGTGCCAGCCGAAGGCGGAGCTTTCCCCATCCTCGCGCTGCGAGAAGGGGCAAAAGAGCGCACGGGTGTAATTCTTGCGACCCCGGGCGCTTCAGTGACGAAGGTTGTTGGCTTGTCTGACGCTGAACATCCGGCATTCAGCGCTGACCTTTCGCAAGAGGCTGCTTTGCGCGCTGTCACGCCCCTGCCCGAACGCGCGCCGGCTTCGCAGCCTATACTGATGCTGGGCGGGTCGATGATGCCCTATGTCTGGACGATCAACGGCCAGACCTGGGGCAACCATGTCCCTGTCACCGCGAAATCCGGCGACAGAGTAGAGATCACGTTCCACAACATGTCGATGATGGCGCATCCTATGCACTTGCACGGTCATGCGTTTCAAGTGGTCAGCACGGGTGGTACGCGCTTTGCAGGTGCGGTGCGCGACACCGTGCATGTGCCACCGATGGGCATGGTGACGGTCGCGGTGGATGCAGGCGAAGCTGCGCGGTGGATGCTGCACTGCCACCACATGCCCCATCTTTTGGCGGGCATGATGACCGAATTCGCAGTTTCGGTCTGAAAGCTGCCGTGACCCATGGCGTGCCCCATGGGTCATGGCCCCCTTTGCAGGAGACAGGGAATGACGCAGTTTCTCGGGCGACGTGCCGTTCTCGCCGCATTGGCGATGCCATTTGTCACGCAGCGTGCGGAAGCGCGTGCACCCTTTCGGCTGCGCAGGGACCCGCAGCCATTGCTGTCGCCCCCAATCCTGGACGAGTCTGGCACCGAACGGCATCTCGTAAATTTCGCGGGCCGGGTGGTCCTTTTGAATATCTGGGCAACCTGGTGCCCGCCATGCCGGGAAGAAATGCCAATGCTCGACCGACTTCAGGCGCGGATCGGCGGCGCGGATTTCCTGGTGCTTCCACTTTGCATCGATGATGCCGGAATTGGCAGAGGGCGCCGCTTCTACAATGAGATCGGTATTGCGAACCTTCCACTTTACTGGGCCGAGTCCCTCCGTGTGCAACTTGCCTTCGCCTTTGTCGGACTGCCGACGACGCTTCTGATTGACCGCAAAACTCATGAGATTGGGCGGCTGCAGGGCCCGTTCGACTGGGACAGCGACGACACCGCCGCGCAGATAGGCGGTCTTTTCTGAGCGACGCTCCCTCAGGCAGATGGTTCTGATGATGTGACCGCCCCCCTCGACGGCATCAATGTGCCAAGGTGCGTCTGCGAGGATCCACAAAGGCCACGTTCACATCATCGGAGCCGTCCAGCGTCCCAGTGCCCATGCGGAAAACGCTCAGAACCGACACTCCCCAAGTGGCCTGCCGTTTGATTGGAAGTTCGCCCGATTTCGATTGCTGATCGAATTCTTTGGTACCCCGTGCGGTGTCCACCCCCGCCTGAGCTGCAGAAAGCGGGCTGATCGGGCCTTGACCCCGCATCATCTTGGCCTGGCACCTATGTTTTTCAGTGCGCCGGACAAATCTGTCGAGCCGCTTTCATTCGCTGTCGGGCGGGTTCAGGGTCACGCAAATGTCGGCGGCGCCCGCAATCGACGGATGGCAGCGAGTTCCCGAAAAGGGGCTCGCTTCACCACCTTACCGCGATGCGGCTGAATCCTTTTTCTGAAGAATGGCCCCCGCCAAGCGGCAGGGGCCATAGGGTGCTTAGGGC
>JBARVM010000357.1:0-5398 GCA_049646265.1 Paracoccaceae bacterium | reverse complement strand
AATGGGGTCTGGCGCCATTCGGCGCGATAGTGCGGCGCTGGCGCGGTCATGAGCCTTTGGGGTAAGCGTGGGAACCGCCGCGGCGATGGCCTGCATCTCGGCCATATCGCCATTGCAATGCAGCGCCACATCGCACCCCGCTGCAAGCGAGCGGGCCGCCCGTTCCGCCACCGGCCCCGCCAGCGCCTCCATCGACACATCGTCGGTGATCAGAAGGCCCTGAAAACCGATGATGTCGCGGATCGCGGCAATCACCTTTGGCGAGAGCGTCGCGGGCAGATCGGCATCAATAGCGGGCAAAAGGATATGGGCGGTCATCGCCATCGGCATGTCGGCAAGGGCGCGGAAAGGGGCAAAGTCCGTCTCTATCAGGCTCTGGAGGGGCGCATCGGCCACTGGCAATTGCGCATGGCTGTCCACCAGAGCGCGGCCATGGCCGGGGATATGCTTGATCATCGGCAGGACGCCACCGGCCATGAGCCCCTCTGCCGCCGCGCGGGCGTTCTGGCTGGCCTCGCCGGTCGAGGTGCCAAAGCAGCGATTGCGCAGAAAAGGATGGGTGATATCAAAGGCGATATCGCAGGTCGGCGCGCAGTTTGTGTCGATGCCAAGGGCCAGCAACTCGTCGGCGATTACACGGTGACGCAGCCACATGGCGCGGGCCTGCGCCTCTGGCCGGGTGGCGCGGATATGGTCGAGCGGCGGCAACCATTGGCGCCAGTGCGGCGGGCCAAGTCGCTGTACCCGCCCGCCTTCCTGATCGATCATGATCGGGGCATCGCGCCCAACTGCGGCGCGCAGATCGCCGGTCAACCGGCGGATCATGTCGGGGTCGTCGACATTGCGGGCAAACAGGATAAAGCCCCAAGGGTCGCTGTCGCGGAAAAAGGCAGCCTCATCCGGCGTCAGCCGCAGGCCCTCGCAGCCAAAGATCGCGGCCAGTGGCGCCTTGGACATTACTTGACCTGCACCGAAACACATTGGCCGCCGGATTTCAGCGCGGCACAGAAGCGGCGCGCCTCTTCCTTGCTGTCAAACCCTGCAACACGCAGGCGATAGAAAAGCCGCCCGCCGCTTTCGGCCTCCTCGATCACCCGCGATTTGCCGTCAAACAGGGCGCCATAGCGGCCAGCGGCGGCATCCCATTGCTGTCGCGCCTCCTCGGGCGAACCGTAAGAGCCGATCTGCGCCAGTTGCGTACCGACGGTAAGCGAGGCGGCGGGAATCTCGCTGGCTGGTTCGGCCTTGGGCTTGTTGACCATGGTCGCGACCAGCGTCACGGCAACCGGCCGCGCCATGGGGCGCAGCGAATGGGCAAGGCCGGGGACCTTGGCGGGCAGAACCTCGATCTCCCCCATGCCTGCGCCTGCCTCGATCAGGGCGGCCTGAATGGCGTCTGCTGTCACCATCTCCAGATCCGGCGCCAAAACCGGCTCCACCGCGCCATCGGGCAAGGGCACAGCCTGCCAGCCGGGCGCGGGGCGCAAGGCGCGCATCGTCTCGCTTGGCTGAACCAGACCCGCGGTGGGGCCCGGTGCCACGAAAGTGTCTGCCGGAGGGGCAAGGGCGGTACCGCCCGTTATCCTTAAAGCGTCAGAGGCGGTATCTTCATCGGCAAGATCGTAGGCGCGCGGCGCCAGAACGAGAAGGTCCGCCGCCCGCTCTGCCTCGCCCGCAGCGGGGATCATATTGACCGCAAGCCCCTGATGGTCGGCAAGCTCCCCCCCTGGATTTTCTGCCGGAACCCGAGCTGGCCCCTCAGGCGCGGCCAGAACCGGAACGCCGTAAGCCTGCCGCATGGCCAGATTGTAGGACCATATCGCCAGCCCGATGATCAGTGCCGCCGAAAGCGCGCCGCCGGCAAGCCGCGCGACCCGCGTCAAAGGGTTAGACGGCGCATAGGCACGCCGCCGCGCCACTGTGGGGTGATGTCTGCCATAGGGCGCATCGGAACTGGCCAGACCCTCCCGGGCCATGCGGGCAATATCCGCGGGGCGCCAGGACGCGCCCGTGCGGCCTGCACCGAAACCATCCATGTCCCAGTCTGCCATAGTTTGCCTGTTCTCTATCCGGGCTCAATGGCCCGGTTGCTGCGCCTCTCGCCGGGCCTTGCGCTTGTTATCAGCGCATTTCTTGTGCCGGCGTGACCCCAAGGATAGCAAGTCCTGCGGAAATAACAACGCCCGTCGCCCGTGCCAGCGCGATTTTCGCCTGCGTGGTGGCAGCATCCCCTTCCTGCACGAAACGCAAGGAAGTGTCGTCGTTGCCGCGGTTCCAAAGACCATGCAGATCCGAGGCAAGATCGTAGAGGTAAAAGGCGATACGGTGCGGTTCCTGACCGCGCGCGGCAACCTCGACCAGACGCGGCCATTCGGCGATCTTGCGCGCGAGTGAAAGCTCTGCCTCATGCGCCAGACGTTCCAGATCGGCTGCCGCGAGCGTGGCGTCATCGGCGGCAATGCCTGCTTCCTCCGCCTTGCGGATCACCGAACATATCCGCGCATGGGCATATTGCACGTAAAAGACCGGATTATCCTTGGACTGGTCGAGCACCTTGTCGAAATCGAAATCAAGCGGCGCGTCATTCTTGCGCGTCAGCATCACGAAGCGTGTGACATCGGCCCCAGCCTGTTCGACGACATCGCGCAGGGTCACAAAGGTCCCTGCCCTTTTCGACATCTTGAACGGCTCGCCATTCTTCCACAGCTTGACTAGCTGAATGAGCTTGACCTCCAACGGTACGCGCGCACCCGACAGGGCCGACACAACCGCCTTCAGCCGCTTGACATAACCGCCATGATCCGCGCCGAGCACGTCGATCAACAGATCGAAACCACGGCTGACCTTGTCATAGTGATAGGCGATGTCCGGGGCGAAATAGGTCCAGGCGCCATCGGATTTCTGCACAGGCCGATCAACATCGTCGCCATGCGCGGTGGAGCGGAAGAGCGTCTGTTCCCGCTCCTCCCAATCCTCGGGCAACTTGCCCTTTGGCGGCTCCAACCGGCCCTCATAGATCAGGCCCATCTCCTTGAGCTTCTGAATGGCCCCTTCGATCTTGCCTGTGCCATAAAGCGCCTTTTCCGACGAATAGACATCCATCGTCACGCCCAGCATGGCCAGATCGTCACGGATCATCTGCATCATGGCGCCGGTGGCAAACTCCCGCACATCGGCCAGCCAGTCCGCTTCGGGCCGGTCCAGAAGACTGTCACCATAATTGGCCTTCAAGGCCTCGCCCACCGGAATGAGGTAATCGCCAGGATAAAGCCCCTCGCGGATCTCGGGGCTGAGGCCATTGGCCTCGCGGTAGCGTTCATAGGCAGAGCGCGCCAAGACATCGACCTGCGCGCCACCATCATTGATGTAATATTCGCGCGTCACGTCAAAACCGGCAAAATCCAGAAGTGCCGCCAGCGCATCGCCAAAGACCGCGCCGCGCACATGGCCGACATGCATGGGGCCGGTCGGATTGGCCGAGACAAATTCCACATTGACCTTCTTGCCCGCACCCAAGGTCGAGCGGCCAAAACCGACCCCCTCCTTGAGGGCGGCCAGAAGAACGGAGCGCCAAAGATCATGCGAAAGACGCAGGTTGAGGAAACCCGGCCCCGCCACATCGGCTGCGGTGATCCGCGCATCGCCCGCCAGCCTTGTGGCCAAAAGATCGGCAATGGCGCGTGGCGCCAGTCCGGCGGGTTTGGCCAGAACCATGGCCGCATTGGTCGCCATGTCGCCATGGGCGGCATCGCGCGGCGGTTCAACCGCGACGGCGCTCATATCAAGACCTTGCGGCAAATGACCTTCGGCTACCAGACCGTCAAGGGTGCTGATCACCAGATCGCGTATCTCAGAAAACAGGTTCATCACATCTCCCTTTGATCAAAGGGGGATGCCAGAGCGGTCATGCGCCGTCAAGCTGGCTCGGGCGACCAAAAGGGACCGCCCCCCCGACCCGCGGCATCTCCGCGACCATTCACCCCTGGAAAAAGGCCCCGCCGTTCAGCGGAACAACACCAGTGCCGACGGGCTCCAGGCGACGCGGGCCTTGTCGCCACGATCCAGAACCGGGCGATTGGCGACATTGCGCATGGAGATTCGCACCGGATTCTGCACGCCATCAAGCTTCACGTCATAATAGGTCATGTCGCCATAATAGACGACCTCTTCGATCAGACCGGTTGCCTCGCGGTCGCTGCCCTTTTGACCCTCGTAAAGGATCGTCAGCGTTTCGGGACGGAAACCGATGGAGGCCGCCTCGCCCGTCGTCTCGCCCGGCGCCTGCTTGGCGGTAATGTGGCAACGCCCCAGCCCTTCGACATCTACGTCAATCTCGCCATTCGCCTCGTCAATGACCTTGGCTGGCAGGAAATTCATATGGCCGATGAAGTCGGCAACACGACGCGAGTTTGGCAGGCGATACAGGGTTTCCGGATCGGCCAGCTGCGCGATGCCGCCATCGAACATCACCGCGATCCGGTCGGACATGACCAGCGCTTCTTCCTGGTCATGGGTCACCAGAATGAAGGTGATGCCAACCTGACGTTGCAGGCGGATCAGCTCTACCTGCATGTTTTCGCGCATCTTCTTGTCAAGAGCCGACAGAGGTTCGTCCAGCAGCAGCACTTTTGGCTTGAGGATCAGCGCCCGCGCAAGGGCCACCCTTTGCCGCTGACCGCCCGAAAGCGCATGGGCGGCGCGCTTGCCAAAACCTTTGAGGCCGACCATCTCAAGCGCCTCGGCCACCGCCTTGGCTTTTTCCTCGGCCGAACGCGGATCGCGGCGCAGGCCAAAGCCCACATTCTGTTCCACGGTCAGATGCGGAAAGATCGCATAGGACTGGAACACCATATTCGTCGGGCGCTTGTTGGCGGGCACATTATCCATATGTTTGCCGTCGATCATCACGACGCCAGAGGTGAAATCCTCGAACCCCGCAATGGTGCGCAGCAATGTGGTCTTGCCACAGCCAGATGGGCCAAGGAGCGAGAAGAATTCACCCGCCTTGATATTTGCCGTGATCCCCCGCAGAGCGTGATAGTCACCGTAATATTTGTGAACGTCTTTCAGTTCGATCATAGGATTGTCACTCACAGGAAGCCTCCGGAATCCTTGCCACCGGACTTAGCAACACCACGGCGGCGGAAATATTCAGCGATGATCAGCAGGCAGATCGACAATGCGACAAGGCAGGTGGCGACGGCCATGATGACGGGGATTTCTTTCGGGAAACGCAATTGCGAATAGATATAGACCGGCAAGGTCGGCTGCGTCCCGCCAAGGAAAGCGGCGATGATGAACTCATCCATCGAGATGGTGAAGGAGATCAGCAGCGACGAGATGATGCCGGGCAAGACGAGAGGCAGAATGATCAGCCGGAAGGTGGACCATTTATCCT
>JBARVM010000356.1:0-10874 GCA_049646265.1 Paracoccaceae bacterium | reverse complement strand
ACCCGGTGACCACGGCGGTCTTGCCACGCAGCGACATCACGACTCTCCCCTTTGGCTCTGGTTCGACCCTATGCGTTATTCGGGGCCCGGCGAACGGGGGGGGTGAGACAGGTGACGTGCCCTTTGTTTTCCGGCTCGATTCGGTCAGGCCGGTGGGCTGCCGATTTCCCCGATACGCCAAAAAAAAACGCCCGCACGAAGCGGGCGTTAAGTTATTGAGGCAGGTTTCATACAGGCAAGAAACCTATCGAGCAGTGCTTCATTTATACGCGTAAGTCCGCTGTTGTCCAAGCAAAAGTTTGAAATGGCCTGACAATCCAATTAACCTCGATTTCTGGAAACAATGGCGGTGGAAATGCGAAATTTGAGAAGCGGGGCAACCGGGGTTGCGAAGATCATCGCGATTCTGTGCCTCGCCCTGCTTTGGCCAGCCGGGGTGATGGCGCGCCCGCAGGGGGGCATTGCTATGTATGGGGACCCTGCCCTCCCACCGGATTTTGTGTCCCTCCCCTATGTGAACCCTGAAGCACCCAAGGGGGGACAAGTGGTTTTCGGCGAGGCGGGCAGTTTCGACACGCTTAACCCGTTCAATATCTCTGGCAAGACTGCCGCGGGTATCACCAGCCATATGGTGGAAACCTTGATGGCGCGATCCATCGACGAGCCATTCACCCTATACGGTCTTATCGCCGAATCGGTCGAAACCGATGCGGCGCGCAGCTTTGTCACCTTTCACCTGCGGCCCGAAGCGCGCTTTTCCGATGGCAGCCCGATTACCGTCGAGGATGTGATCTGGAGCTTTGAGACGCTGGGCACAGAGGGCCACCCGCGCTATCGTACAGCCTGGGCCAAGGTCGCCTCTATCGCCCCGGCCGGGCCGCACGGGCTTACGATCAGTTTTACCGAGCCGGACCGGGAGTTGCCGCTTTTGATGGGCCTGCGGCCTATCCTGAAAAAGGCGGACTGGCAGGGGCGAGATTTCAAGGCAAGCATGCTGGAGCCCTTCATCGGTTCCGGCCCCTATCTGATCGACCGGGTCGATCCAGGCAAATCCATCCGCTATCGTCGCAACCCCGAATATTGGGGCAAGGATCTGCCGATCAACCGGGGCCGCCATAACCTTGATCAGATCGTCTATGATTACTATGGCGATAATGGCGTGTTGTTTCAGGCCTTTACCGCCGGGAATATAGATGTTTTCCGCGAGGGGAGCGCGTCAAAATGGGCCAGCGCCTATGATTTCGCCCGTGCGTCCTCTGGCGCGATCGTCCGGGAGGAGGTGCCGCACAGCCGCCCCTCGGGCCTGACCGGGTTGGTGATGAACAGCCGCAACCCGCTTTTTCAGGATTGGCGGGTGCGGCAGGCGATGATCGAGGCCTTCAACTTTGCCTTCATCAATCAGACGATGAATGGCGGGGTTGAGCCGCGCATCACCTCTTACCTGTCCAACTCCCCCCTTGCCGGCGGGTCTGGCCCCGCCACAGGTGCGGTTGCCGACCTGCTGGCGCCCTATCGGGACAGTCTATTGCCCGGCACGTTGGAGGGGTACAGCCTGCCCGAAGGCGATGCGGCCAAGTCAATCGACCGCAGCGGCCTGCGCCGCGCCGCCGCCCTGCTGGAAGAGGCAGGATGGTCGGCAGAAGGCGGCAAGCTGCATGACGCCACGGGGCGGCCCTTTGTCTTTGAAATCCTCCTCTCCTCCGGCTCGGGAGAGCCTGAAACCATTGCCACCATCTATGCAGAGGCGCTGAAACCGCTTGGCTTTGAGGTGACGATCAGCGCGGTCGACGGGGCGCAATATGTCGAACGGGTCAACCGTTTTGCCTTTGATATGACCTGGTTCAACCGGGCGGGGTCCTTGTCGCCGGGTAATGAACAGACGCTTTACTGGGGGGCGGCGGGGATCGACCAGCCGGGCAGCCGCAATCTGATGGGGATGAATTCCCCGGCGGCAGAGGCGATGATCAAGGCGCTGGTGGAAAGCGACAGTGCCGATGAGGCCCGTGCGGCGGCCCAGGCGCTTGACCGGATCATCCTTGCCGGGCGTTATGTCATTCCGACATGGTATGTGGCCCTGTCACGGCTGGCCTATAAAAAAGGCCTTCACCACCCCGAACGGCTGCCGCTATACGGGGATTGGCCGGGTTTTCTGCCCGATGTCTGGTGGTATGAGGAGTGAAGGATGCAGAAGGCAATCGCATTTGCAATGGTCGTCGCGCTGGCGGCTTGCAACACGGTGGCAGGGCTTGGTCAGGACGTGTCCGGCGGCGCCCATGCCGTGCAGGACATGCTGAACTGAGTGCTGACATAAAGCTGTAACAAGGTTCTGGCAAAGGCTGGCCATGAACATACTTGTGCTTTGTACCGGAAATTCCGCCCGCTCCATCCTGTTGGAGGCGATCCTAGGCCGTCTTGGCGCGCCGCTGGGCCTGCGGGCCTATTCGGCGGGTTCCCGACCCGCGGGCCACGTCCATCCCCAGTCCTTGCGCCTTCTGGCAGGCTATGGCTATCCGCTGGAAGGTTTGCGATCCAAAAGTTGGGAAGAGTTCGGCGAACCGGGGGCGCCGCAGATGGATGCGGTGATCACCGTCTGCGGATCGGCCGCGGGGGAAAGCTGCCCGCTTTGGCCCGGCGCGCCGCTTCGCGCCCATTGGGGGGTCGAGGACCCGGCTGCCAGCGCCGAGGCTGACTGGCCCACCGCCTTTCAGGCCGCCTATGACGCGCTCTTCGCCCGCGCCACTTATTTCATCGATCAGGGCCCTCAGGCGCTGGACCGGGCCGGGCTGCGGGCGCTTTTGACCAAGGCAGGACAGATCACATGACACGCGCCCTTTTGGCCGAGCTTATCGGCACGCTTTTCCTTGTCACCTGTGGCATCGGCACCGGGATCATGGCGACCGAACTTGCCGGCGGCAATGTAGCCCTTGCGCTTTTGGCCAATGCCATCGCCACGGGGCTGGTTCTTTACCTGCTGATCACGATCTTTGCGCCGCTGTCGGGGGCGCATTTCAACCCGGCGGTCACGCTTTTCTTTCTGTTCGGTGGCGAGCTTTCGCCGGGGCGGGCGCTGGCCTATCTTGGCGCGCAACTGGCCGGGGCGCTTCTGGCCGTGGCGCTGACCCATCTGATGTTTGACCTGCCGCTGCTGCAGCTGGCCCGCACCGAACGTGGCGGCAGCCCCCTGTGGCTTTCGGAGGCGGTGGCGGTCTTTGGCCTGATGATGGTCATCGCCGGGGGGCAGCGCCATGCGGTGGGGCAGGTTCCGGCGTTGGTCGCGGCATGGATCGCCGCTGCCTACTGGTTCACCGGTTCCACCTGTTTTGCCAACCCCGCCGTGACCCTGGCGCGGGTCTTTACCGACAGTTTCACCGGTATCCGCTATCAGGATGCCCCGGCCTTCATGCTGGCGCAACTGGCAGGCATGGCGATTGCCGCCCTCACCCTCCCAAGGCTCTTTTCAAAATGACCTTTCGGGCGCAGAATCGGCGCCGGAGGATTCCGCATGAAATGGCACCATGTTGCAGATAACTGGCCGGCCTTTTTCGAGGTGATCGCCGAGCGTTGGCCCGAGGTGGATGAGCTGCGCGTTGCCGAAGTGGATGGCGATCCACGCAAGTTTGTCCAATATATCTCGGAACTTACAGGTCAGGATGTGGCCGAGGCGCGGGGCGATATCCGCGACTGGCTGATGGGGGAGATTCCGGCCGATGTAGTGATGGACCAGCGCCATGACGATCATTCGCTAAGGCTTTCGTCAAAATTCCTGCCCGAAGGCGAGGACGAATCGGACGATGATGCGCGTTTTGGCGATGACGGTTGAGGAATCTCTGGCAGCGACTTTTCCAGCCCTTGCAATGGCTGCCCTGCCGCTCTAGCCATCTCAGCCATGAGCCGCACGATCTATAACCCGCCACTCCCCCCCTGCCCCGACCCGTTCAATCTGGTCGGCCATGTGTTGGCGCGGTCCAAGGATCAGCCTGACAGGCTGGCGCTGGAGATTGTTGGCGGGCCGGAAGCGCAGCGCTGGACCTATGGGCAGATCGACCGGGCGGTGCGCGGGGTGGCGCAGGGGCTGAAAGCGCTTGGCCTGCCCGAAGGTTCGCGTGTCCTTCTGCGGCTTGGCAATAGTGTGGAATTTCCGTTGGCCTTTCTTGGGGCGGTGGCGGCGGGTCTTTTGCCGGTGGCAACGCCCGCGCCGCTGACGGTGGCAGAGATTTCCACCATGGCCCGTAGCCTTGCCCCGGCACTTGTCATCGCGGGCCCCGGTGTCAGCCTGCCCGAAGGCAATTGGCCGCAGATTCCGGCAGAGGCGCTGTGGCAGATGGCCGAGGGGCCAGAGGCGGGTTTCAGCCTTGGTTCCCCCGACCGGCCGGCCTATTTCGTTTATACTTCCGGCACTTCTGGCGTGGCGCGTGCCGTTATCCATGCGCATCGGGCGATCTGGGCGCGGCGAATGATGTGGGATGGCTGGTATGGGCTTGGGCCCGAGGATCGGCTTTTTCATGCGGGGGCGCTCAACTGGACCTACACGCTGGGCACTGGTCTGCTGGACCCGTGGGCCGTTGGCGCAACGGCACTGGTCGCGGCGCCGGGTTTGCGGCCCGCCGATCTGCCGGTTGAGATCGCGCAAAGGGATGTGACGATTTTTGCAGCGGCGCCAGGTGTCTACCGGCAGATGTTAAAGGGCGGCACCCGGTTGGAGGCGCCAAGGTTGCGCCACGGGTTGAGCGCTGGCGAAAGGCTGGCCGAGGAGGTGCGCACGGCTTGGGTTGCCGCGTCGGGCACGCCGGTTTTCGAGGCCTTTGGCATGTCGGAATGTTCCACCTTCATCTCAGCCAGCCCGGCGCGCCCTGCCCCGGGAGGCGCTATCGGCTACGCGCAACCCGGGCGGCGGGTCGCCGTGCTGGATGCCGCTGGCCAGCCCCTGCCCGCCGGACATCCGGGGGTTCTCGCGGTTCATGAGAGCGACCCAGGGCTCTTTCTCGGCTATCACGCGGCCGAAGATGACAGCAAGGCGCGCTTTCACGGCGAATGGTTCGTCACCGGCGACTATGTGGTGGCGGCGGAAGATGGTGCCATCCGCTCGCTTGGCCGGATGGATGACATGATGAATGCCGGTGGTTTCCGCGTTGCCCCGGCAGAGGTGGAAGCGGTTCTGGCCCGTTGCGCCGGGGTCAGCGACTGTGCGGCGACAGAGGTGACGTTGGCCCCCGGCAAATCAATCATCGTGGCTTTTTACAGCGGCACTGCCAGCCCCGCGGCGCTGAAAAGCCATGCAGAAACCCATCTGGCCAGCTATAAATGCCCCCGGCATTTTCAGCCACTGGCCCAATTACCGCGCACCACAGCCGGCAAGGTCAACCGCCGGGCTTTACGCGAAGAATGGAGCGGAAAGATATGATAAAGCTTGATATTATTTCCGACGTCGCCTGCCCTTGGTGCTATGTCGGCAAGGCGTATCTCGATAATGCGCTGGAGCGGCGACCGGACCATCCTTTTGCGGTGGAATGGCATCCCTATCAGCTGAACCCCGACATGCCGCCCGAAGGCATGGGGCGCGAGGCCTATATGGAGGCCAAGTTCGGGTCGCGCGAAAATATCATCCGTGTTCATCAACCCCTTCTAGAACATGCCGAAAAGGCCGGGATCAGCTTTGATTTGCCCGCTATCCAGCGCACGCCGAATTCGCTCGATGCGCATCGGATGATCCATTGGGCGGGACTGGAGGGGCGGCAGACGGCGATGGTCTCGGCGCTATTCAAGGCCTATTGGCGCGACGGCCGCGATATAGGCGACCGGGAGAGCTTGGCCGATATTGGCGCCGAAGTGGGGTTGGAGCGGGAGGTGATAGCGCGGCTTCTGGCAAGTGACAGCGATGTGGCCGAAATTTCCGCCCGCGCCAATCATTCGCGGGCGCGCGGGGTGAATTCGGTGCCAACCTTTGTCATTGCGGGCCAGCATGTCCTGCAGGGCGCGCGGCCAACCGACCTGTGGCTTGGCATTATCGACGAGTTGATCGAGGCGGTGGCAAAGGCGGATAAGGGCGCCTGAGCGCCCCAGCCTCTCACCCCTCGTCAGGCAGCTTGCGCACCGCGCCGGTGGCGGCGGAGGTCGCAAAGAGACCATAGGCGCGCAGGGCCTGGGTGATCTTGCGCGGGCGCGCCTTGGCCGGTTTCCAACCCGCCTTGTCCTGTGCTGCGCGCCGCTTGGCCAGCTCCGCTTCTGACACGGCCAGTTTTATGCTCCGCGCCGGAATGTCGATCTCGATCCTGTCGCCCTCTTCCACCAGACCGATTAGGCCGCCCGAGGCTGCCTCCGGGCTGACATGGCCGATGGAAAGACCTGAGGTGCCGCCGGAAAAGCGCCCGTCGGTGATCAGCGCGCAGGCTTTGCCGAGCCCTTTGGATTTGAGGTAAGAGGTCGGGTAGAGCATTTCCTGCATGCCCGGCCCGCCCTTCGGCCCTTCGTAGCGGATGACCAGCACGTCGCCTTCCTTGATCCGGTTCGACAAGATCGCCTCTACCGCCGCATTTTGCGATTCGTAGACGCGCGCCGGGCCGGAAAAGACCAGAATGGAATCGTCCACACCGGCGGTTTTAACGATACAGCCTTCGGGGGCCAGATTGCCCGACAGGACCGCCAGACCACCATCTTTGGAAAAGGCCGATGCGGCGGTGCGGATGGCGCCCTTTTCCCGGTCAAGGTCGAGGGCGTCCCAGCGGCGATCCTGGCTGAAGGCTACCTGCGTCGGCACGCCGCCCGGCGCGGCCATGAAGAAATGGCGCACGCTTTCATCGGTGGTGCGGCTGATGTCCCAACGGTCGATCGCGGCACCGATGGACGGGGAATGAACGGTGGGTACATCGCGGTGCAATAGCCCGGCGGCGTCCAGCTGGCCGAGAATGGCCATGATGCCGCCCGCGCGGTGTACATCTTCCATATGCACATCCTGCTTGGCGGGGGCCACCTTGCACAGGACCGGCACGCGGCGGCTCAGCCGGTCAATATCTTCCATCTTGAAGTCGATGCCGCCTTCGTGGGCGGCCGCCAGAATATGCAAGACCGTATTGGTTGAACCGCCCATGGCGATATCAAGCGTCATGGCATTCTCAAACGCGGCCTTGGTTGCGACGTTGCGCGGCAGGACGCTTTCATCGTCGCCCTCGTAATGGCGTTTGGTGATCTCGACGATCAGGCGGCCCGCCTCCAGAAACAGTCGCTTGCGGTCTGCATGGGTGGCAAGGGTGGAGCCGTTGCCGGGCAACGACAGGCCCAGGGCCTCCGTCAGGCAGTTCATCGAGTTGGCGGTGAACATGCCAGAGCAGGAACCGCAGGTTGGGCAAGCGGCCTGTTCGATCTTGGCCACATCCTCGTCCGAGACGCGATCATCGGCGGCGGCAACCATGGCATCGACAAGATCCATGGCGACAGTTTTGCCGTCGAGCACAACCTTGCCTGCCTCCATCGGGCCGCCGGAAACGAAGACTACGGGGATATTCAGACGCATGGCAGCCATCAGCATGCCGGGGGTGATCTTGTCGCAGTTGGAGATGCAGACCATCGCATCGGCGCAATGCGCGTTGACCATATATTCGACGGAGTCGGCGATCAGTTCGCGCGAGGGCAGCGAATAGAGCATCCCGTCATGGCCCATGGCGATCCCGTCATCGACGGCGATGGTGTTGAACTCCTTGGCCACCCCGCCTGCTGCCTCGACCTCTCGCGCCACCAACTGGCCAAGGTCTTTCAGATGCACATGGCCCGGTACGAACTGGGTAAAGCTGTTGACGATGGCGATGATCGGTTTGCCGAAGTCGCCGTCCTTCATGCCCGTCGCGCGCCACAGTCCGCGCGCGCCCGCCATGTTGCGGCCGTGGGTGGTGGTACGGGAACGGTATTTGGGCATGGGATCATCCTTCGCAAGGCGGCGGTCGGTTCACAACTGACAGGGACATGGCATTCCCGCCCGCCTTCGTCAAATCTGAAATGCGGCGGAAAGGCAAAACCCGTTGGCTTTTGGCCGGTCTTGTCAGGCCGAACGGGTCGGCAGCCGGTTTTCGAAATGGCGGAAGATCAGGACGATGACGCCGGTGATCGCCATATAGGTCAGCGCCAAAAGGATCAGCGGTTCATAGATGATGAATGTATCCTGACGAACGCGGTTGGCTACGGCATAAATGTCGATCACGGTGATGGTGGCGACCAGCGGCGTTGCCTTCAGCTGCAGCACGGTTTCACCGCCAAGCGTCGGCAAGACGCGATGCAGGGCCTGCGGCAACCAGATACGGCGGAACATGGTGAAACGCGGCATGCCCATCGCCTTTGCCGCTTCCAGCTGGCCATGCGGCACACCCTTGAAGGCGCCACGCATCACCTCGCCCTCATAGCCCGCAACCGACAGCGACAGGGCAAGGACGGCATAGGGCCAGGCCTGCCTGAGGATCGGCCAGAGGTCGCTTTGCCTGATCCAGGGAATGGACGGGAAGAGAGAGCCGAGACCGTAATACAAAAGCCATATCTGCAACAAAAGCGGCGTGCCGCGAATGGCGGTGCAAAAGGCCAATGCAGGCATGGCCAGATACCAGGGCCCAACCGCCTGCGCGAGGCCAAGCGGGATTGCCAGCGCCATGCCGATCACCATGGTGACGACTAGAATCCACAGGGTATTGCCGAGGCCGCGAACGATAAGTTCCTGATATTTCGGTTCCGCCAGCCAACCCCAGCGCATGTGGGTGGCGCAGTAATAGGCCAAGGCCAGGGCCAGCCCCAGCATGATCAGTCGCCGTGGGATCAGCATGGCTTTCATCCCGCTCCTCCCGTCGGTCTTTGTCCCTTGCGCGCCCAACGTTCTATCCGCCCGAAGAGAAGCGAAGACAGAAGCGACAGGCTGAGGTAAAGCCCGCCAGCCGCGAGGAAAAAGGTGAAATAGGCCCGCGTGGTTCCGGCCGCCTGCCGGGTTTCCTGTGTCAGCTCACCAAAGCCAACCACGGCAAGGAGTGCCGTATCCTTGGTGACGATCAGCCAGAGGTTGGCCAGCCCCGGCACCGCGTAGGCGGTCATCAGCGGCAGTGTGATCCGCCGCGCCAGAAGTCCCGGCGGCATGCCCATTGCCTTTGCCGCCTCGATCTGGCCGGCGGGCACCGCTTGAATGGCGCCGCGCAAAACTTCCGTCGAATAGGCGCCCTGCACGATGCCAAGCACACCGATGCCGGCCATCAGGCCTGATATCTGCACGCGCGCAAAACCGGCGCCGACCAAACCATCGTTCAGAGCCTGCGTCAGGGCGAAATAGAGAATGAGGATCAGGATCAGTTCCGGTACCGCCCGCACAACAGTCGTATAGATACCCAGAATGTCCCGAATGACCGGCCCGCCGTAAAGCTTGCCGTAAGCGCCCGCCAGACCGATCGTCAGGCCAAGCGCGTAGGCCCCGAGCGCGATCTGGACCGAGTTGGCCAGACCGCGCAGGAGGTTTCCGCCCCAGCCAGGCGGGTCGATCGCTAGAAGTTCTAGCGTCGAGCCCGCCGCGCTGGTTGCTGCGAACAGAAGATCCAAGCTTAGTTGCCGTAGATCGAGCTGGCGAAGTAGTTCGCCGAAATCGAGTCATAGGTACCGTCAGCGATGATCTTGGCGATACCGTCGTTGAACTTGGCTTTCAGCTCCTCGTCGCCCTTGCGCAGGCCGACGCCGACACCTTGACCGAGGATCGAAGGATCGTCCGCCACGGCACCCTTGCTTTCGCAGCAGGCGCCGGCTTCGCTGTCCAGAAAGTCCTGCAGCGCCAAAGAGTCGGCCATAAGCGCATCGATACGGCCGGCAACCAGATCCTGGTTCGCTTCATCCTGCGTGTTGTAGGCCTTCGCCTCGGCCACGCTGTCGCCGAAATGGGTGTTGACGTAATCCTGATGGATGGTCGAAACCTGAACACCGATGATCTTGCCGGCGAGCCCTTCGGCATCCGGGGTGATGGCGCTGTCCTTGGGGGCAACGACAACCGACGGTGTATTGTAGTATTTATCCGAGAAATCAATGGTCTGCAGGCGATCTTCGGTGATCGACATAGAGGCCATGATCGCATCGATCTGTCCGCCGGTCAGCGACGGGATGATACCGTCCCAAGCGACGGGGGTGATCACGCACTCCATTTCCGCAGCGGCGCAGACGGCACCGATGATGTCAACTTCCCAGCCGACCCAGTTGCCATTCGCATCAGGCGAAGCAAAAGGCGGATAGGGCTCGGACGCAATCCCGACCTTTACCGGTTCGGCAAAGGCGGCCCCGCCAATCGTCATAGCTGCAGCAAGGCCGATAATCATTTTCTTCATTTTTAGGCTCCCAGAGTGAACAATTACCGTCTCAGGCGACGGATTTAAGAAACTGCTTCAACCGATCTGATGTCGGGTTTGCAAACAGTTGGTCAGGCGGCCCTTCTTCTTCGATGAGGCCGTTATAAAGATAGATGACATGGTCGGCCACTTCGCGGGCGAACTTCATCTCATGCGTGACAAGGATCATGGTGCGGCCTTCGTCGGCCAGCCCACGGATCACATTCAAAACCTCGCCGACCAGTTCAGGGTCGAGGGCCGAGGTCGGTTCGTCAAAAAGCATCGCCTTTGGTTCAAGGCAGAGCGCGCGGGCAATGGCGGCGCGCTGTTGTTGGCCGCCGGACATGAAAGCCGGGTAGACATCGGCCTTTTCGGCAAGACCGACCCGCTCCAGCAACTTTTTCGCGCGTTCGATCGCTTCGGCCTTTGGGACACCCAGAACATGGACCGGCACTTCGATCAGATTTTCCAGAACCGTCTTGTGGGTCCAGAGATTGAAGCTTTGAAAGACCATGCCAAGGCTTTGGCGCAGCCGTTCAAGCTGGCGGC
>JBARVM010000355.1:0-1690 GCA_049646265.1 Paracoccaceae bacterium | reverse complement strand
CTTCCCGTTGTCGGCAGCGCCTTCCGGCAAAAGGCCAACGAGGTCAAGCGTACCGAATTGCTGATCTTCATTCGTCCCCTTGTTGTTCGCGATTCGCGTGAGGCAGGCGAGGTCACGGACGAGTTCCGTCGCCGATTGCGCAAGCCAACCCCGCTGACAAGACGCGAAATCCATCGGCGCGACTTCGATCGCGTCGTTCGTTGAGGCATCCGCCGTGCTGAGGCGTCGGCAAGACAATGGCTTCGTGCTGGTCGGCGTGATCCTCGTTCTTGCCGTGCTCGCCGCGATAGCTCTGTCGCTGTCGAGCTTCGTGCGGCTCGATGCCCGCACCAAGGCCGGCCTCAGGCGGCAGATCGAGATGCGCAACGTTGCCGACGGTCTCGTGCGGGGTCTGGCATGGCAATTGACCACGCGATCACCGCTCTCCCCGACGCTGGCCGGCTTGCCAACGGACGCCACGGAGTTCTTCTGCAAGTTGGACGGCGACACTGCGGCGATCCGCGTCGCCCCGACCTCCGGCTTGATTGACCTGAATATCGCGCCGCTGCAGCAGTTCGAGCGGCTCTTGCGGGCGAGCGGGCTTTCTGCGCGCGCGGCGGGTGAACTCGCAGGCGCCATCGGCGACTTTCGCGACGCCGACGACACAATGAGCCGCGGGGGCGGCAGTGAGCGCCAATCCTATGCAAGCGCCGGTCTCGCGCATCGGCCGAAGAATGCACCTTTCGAGACGGTCGCCGAGCTGGATCAAGTCCTCGGAATGAGCCGGGACCTGTTCCTTCGGCTGCGGCCCCTCTTGACCGTGCATAGCTATGAGCACGAGATCAATGCGCAACAAGCGCCTCTCGCGCTCCTCGCATTGCTCGTCGATGACGGACGTTCGATCGCCGATCCGGATGAACTTCGCCGCCGATATCGGCCATTGCTCGACTTTGCAGGTGCAGGCGGTCCGCCCACGTTTTCCATCGAGGTGACGGTGACGCGCAGCAGCGGAGTGCGCTACGCGCGCCAAGCCGTCGTCGAAGCTTCCGAAACGGCGCCGGCCGGATACGTGATCCGTGAGTGGACCCAATTTCCGTCGCAGGGATCGGCAAGTCCTCCAAGCAAGTCACTGCCGGGTTGCCTGGCGTCCGCACGCTGACGTCTCATCGCTCCGGATCGGACGTGCATTGCCTCGTCAGTGCTTGTGCATATGAGCCCCGTGAGGCTGCATCTGGCTGCCGGCGGGTGCGGGAGCGGCATGATGCCCGGCATGATGGTCGGCCTGGTGCCCGGACGGCATCGCGTGTCCGCCGGAAGCGTCGTGACCCTTGTGACCACTGGGGTTGGCAGGCATGCCAGGACTGTGCTCGCCGTGTCCACCATGTCCATCGCCACCGTGGCTGGCGGGGGCCGCGCCGCCGCCGTGATGCGCGTGGGAAACCGATGAGAAGCGCTGGGCCGCTTCCGCCTTCTGTTGATCGAGATAATCCGTCTGCGCCTTCAGATATGCGATCATGTCGCGCGCATCGGCTTCGGCAAGACCAAGATTGGGCATGCGCACGTTCGGAAATCGCTCGACCAGCGTCATCGACACGGGATCCTTCTCCCGGCGCATCTTGTCCGGCGCCTGAAGGAACTTGACGAGCCAGTCCGTGGATCGCCGTTGCGTTACGCCGTAGAGGTCAGGGCCGACGCGATCGCCGACCTTGAT
>JBARVM010000354.1:0-8642 GCA_049646265.1 Paracoccaceae bacterium | reverse complement strand
CGCAAACGGTCGATGATCTCCATGTTTCGGAGAAGTTTTGCTTCGTCGATCAGATAGAAGGGTGTCTTGATCACGGGCAGCCCCCCACTGGCAAAAGGAAGCGCCGCTATAGGGCCTATGACCCCCTGTGACAAGTCTCAGATCATCCGAATGGCATTCTTGCTGACCGAAAGCGTGTAGCCCCGGCGGGTGATATTCTTGACCAGCAACTCCGCCACCATCTGATTGCCCAGCGCATCGCGCAACCGCTTGATCCGCATCGCCCCGGCGGCCTCGTCGCAGTCCGCTTCGGTCCGGCCGGAGATGACCGCCTCTATCTGCGCGCCGGTCATGATATCATCATCCAGCCGCGCCTCTGCCAAAACCGAGAGTGTCTCGATCGCTGCCTCTGTCAGTTTGAATTCCATGTCGTTCAGCACAACCGCATTTTCGCTGCGGCTGATGATCAACGACGATACCTGAATACCCTGCTTTTGAATGGTTTCCATCCGCCGGTTCAGGGCCAGAATGACCACCAGAAAGACCAAGGCGGCAATCAGCAGCGCCGTGGCAAAGGCCAGCAGAACAAAGATCACCATCCGGTAGCTGGACAGAACCTCTGAAAAGGCGGTTCCCGATTGCGCCAGAATCTCCAACAGCTTTATCTGGCTGCTGGTGGTCAGCGCATCATTTTCAACAAAGATCCGTTCGACACGCGCGTTAAAGGCGTTCGCGTCCGGCAGGGTGAGAAACAGAAAAAGCGCCGTGACAAACAGAATCACCACAACGGCGGTGATGCCCCAGATAATTACCCGCCCGCTGGTGCGAACGGCATCAATCGTCAGGTTTGGACGCTCTGTCACGGTATCGCTCATATCCTAGCCTTTGTTGCGGATATCGACGATCGCCAGAAGCGTCCAGCCTTTTTCTGCCAGCATCGCCGCAACGGCATTGGCCGCGGATTCGGCTGAGTTGCATGCGTCCCCCGACAGGGTGACCTTGCCCGCCTCAAGCTTGAGCGGGTTATCCTGCTTTGCCTTGTATTTGACGGTGCAATCGGCCAGCGCCGGTTGAGCCGCCATCAGGGCGACAAGAATGAGGGTGAGGGGTGTGATGTGCTTTTTCATAGGCGGAAAGTTGCGCGCAGTTGCGATGCTATTCAATAGCAAAGCGCAGACACGCGCCCCCGGCCCGGCTGTTATCGGATAGCAAGGCGGCGTTATTGCACCACGATCCGACCCTGGGCGATGGTTGGTCATCGGCATTCAGGCACCCCTCGGGACAGACCCGGACAACAGTGCACAAGAATGCCCCGCTGCTGGAAAGGAATGATCATGAAACGCCAATTTACCGCATTCGTCACCGCCGCCGCGCTGGCAATGGCAACCGTAACGGCCCAACCGGTTCTGGCAAAGGATCAGACCGCGCAAGATATCTCCAAGGTTCTTCTGGGCGCGGCGATCATCGGCCTGATCCTGAACGAATCGAAGAAAAACAATCGCTCTACGACGACAAGCCGCGCCAGAGCGGTCGACTGGGATGATGGTTACAGCAAGAAACGCATCCGCGCCCGCACCGTTCCGGCCGAATGTCTGATGGATGTGCGGATCAACAACCGCCTGCGCGAAGTCGTCTCGTCGCGCTGTATGCGGGAATTTGGCCTGTCGCGTGGCCTGCCAAGCGTCTGCGCCTTTGACATCCGCACCAGCGTCGGCCCCCGGACCGTCTATGGGCCGAAATGCCTGCGCGACAAGGGCTACCGGATCGCGGATTCGCGTTACTGAATTGGGGCAATAATAATCGAGCAGTTGGCCCGGCACGCCCCTGTAGCCGGGCCATTTTTTTGCCTGACTGCCAAATGTGGGCCTAAAGGTGCCTAGTCGATGCTGCGCGCCTCGTCCGCCAGCATGATCGGAATGCCGGCACGAATGGGAAAGGCCAACTTTGCCGCATCCGATATCAGCTCTTGCCGGTCCGCATCATAGCGCAGCGTCGCCTGGGTCAAGGGGCAGACCAGTGTTTCCAGCATGCGGCGGTCAAATTCCTGCTTGTCGCTCATTGTAGTTGACCCTCTCCATCACTGCGCAGGGCGAATTCCATCAGCATCTGCAAGGTTTCGCGCCGTGCCGACAGGGTCGGCGCCTCAAGCAGTGCCTGCTTGTCTTCAGGCTCGAACGGGCAAAGCATCGACAGGGAATTGATCATCACCTCATCGGGGGCATTTTCCAGCCCCTGCCAGTCGGTCGAAAGTTCCCGCAATTCGAAATAGCGCCGCAGCGTCGCCAGAAAACCGGTACGGTCCAGCAACGCGTCTTCCTCCGCCACGCCAAGGTCGCGCTCGAAATCAGCGGTCGCGATCTTGGCGCGCAGATAGGGGGTAAAACCCTGCACCTCCTCGATCAACCGAAAACGGCAGATCCCGGACAGCGCGATCATATATCGGCCATCGTCGGTTTCGGTGAAGCCGGTAATGCGGCCCGCACAACCGATGGCCGACAGGCGCCTTTGCCCGGCAGGGGCGGCGCGTGGCTGGATGATGCCGATCAGCCGTTCGTGGCTTTTCAGCGTGTCATCGATCATCGCGAGGTAACGCGGTTCGAAAATATGCAGCGGCAGGCGACCCCGTGGCAGCAATAGCGCGCCGGGCAAGGGGAAGAGCGCAATCACATCGGGCATATCGCCCATGCCAAACTGATAGGCCCCGGCCATCAGGCAAAGATCATCGATGAAAGGCGACGGCGGCCTTTCAGGACGATCGGATCATTTGGTTTCAACGCCTCGAAAATGGTGAACAACTGGCTACGCGCGGCGCCATCCTTCCACTCGCGGTCGCGGCGGAAAAGTTCCAGCAACTCCTCCACCGCCTGATCGACCTGCCCGCTGGCATGGAGCGCCAGCGCAAGATCAAAGCGCAATTGCGGATCATCAGGGGTTGCGGCCAGGGCGGCCTGCAATTCGGTTACTGGCCCGGCATTCGCTGCCTGCCGTGCCAGTTCAAGCTGGGCGCGCGCGGCTTCCAGCGGCGGGGCGCCGGCGATTGCAGCCGGTGCGGCGGCCAAAAGTCCCTCGGCCTGATCAAGGTTGCCAAGGGCGACATGCGCACGCACCAGCCCGCCATAGGCGGCGGCATTCTCCGGCTCCTCGCCCAGAACCGCCGCAAATGTGTCGGCGGCATCGACAATCGCACCTTCGGCCAGCATCTCTTCCGCCGCTGCTACCGCCTCTTCCAGGCCACCATCGGCGCCGCCCGCCAGTTCGGCCAGCTTGGCGACAAAGGCCTTGATCTCCGCCCCGCCGATCGCTCCTTGAAACCCGTCAACCGGCTTGCCCTGCCAAAAGGCATAGACGGTGGGGATGGACTGGATGCGCAGCTGCGCCGCAATTGTCTGGTTCTGATCAACGTTGATCTTGGCCATCCGGACCTTGCCCTTGGCCGCGACCACTGCAGCCTCCAACGCCGGGCCAAGCGTCTTGCAAGGGCCGCACCAGGGTGCCCAGAAATCTACGATGACCGGAACGGATTTACTGGCCTCCAGCACATCCTTGGCAAAGCTTGCCTCTGCAACGTCCTTGATCATGTCCGCCGCAGCGGCACTTGATTGTTGTTGACCAAATTCGAGCATTCCTGCCCCCATCATTTCGTTGACCTATATATGTGCGCCAACCCGCCAAAGGCCAAGGGCCGAAAGTGACTAATTGAAAAAAGCGCCCGAAAAACCCGCCGCGCCACAGGGGCCTAAGCCTGTCCGTCAAAGGCACGCACTTCGGCCAAAAGACCTGCGAGTTCGGCATCGCTGATCCCAAGCACGGCAAATTGCGCCACGATCGCTTCGAGATATTCAAGGCTCGTCCCGCGCAACCCCCGGCCCGTGGCGATGAAGCGAACCACCTCCTCCCGACAAAGATCGGGGACTATGTCGGCAGAGGCGCGGTTGGCCACAAATGTCAGCGCCTCTACCGGGCCATCTGCGGTGTCGACCGTGACAAAGGTCGGCAGATATGCGTCGGAAACAGCCTCGCGCCGCCAGACTACTTCTGATTCCACCTCTGTCTGGTCGGCGGCGATGCGGAACAAAAGCCCGTTGCAGCCACGGCCCCGGTCCAGCCCCGCCATAAGGCCCGGCCGGTCAGGGCTGCCCCGCCAGCCAAATGTATCTTTCAGACAAAAGCGCCGTTCATAACCGCGCACATGCCCCTGCCGCACCTCGACAAAGTAAAAGCCGGGGTCGGCCATCAGGGACCCATAGGCAAAGACCCAGAGATCCTGTCCAAACCGGCCTTTCAAGAAGGCACGGCGATTGGCCTCTCTCACCTCGTCACTGTAGCGCCATTCAAGTTCGATACCCAAGGACAACAGCTCTTCATCGAAATGGCCGGGCTGGTGGCTGCGAAAAAACGATGTGGCCGGGTCGATGATCTTGCCGCGCAATTCGGGATGACGCGAAAAAGGGTCTACCCGATCCGGTGATGCGCTGGGCGCGCGGTCCCCTTGGACATGACTGGCGCTGGTCTGATCTTTCAAGGCTCGCTGTGTCTCTCTGTTACCCGCAATAGCTATAGCATCCGACGGGAAATCTGCCAGCACCTTAACAAAAAAGGCAGATTTCGCCCAGTCAACCGCCCCGTCCAAACCGTTGCCAAAGGTCTTCTGACCCGGTTTCAGAAACAAATCCGGGTTGCACAATGGATCATTTCCGCTAATGGCTTTGTCAGGCTCCCTGGCTTGATCATTGGCCGGAACTGGGGGCAACGGTCTTTGCAGGCCCGAGGAACAGGGGCGCGGAACCAAGAGGATCGAGACGAATGGCAATTGGTGTTGTGGTCGTCACATACAATGCAAGCGGCGTCATTCTGGACTGTCTGGAAAGCCTGATGGCCAACCGGGACAGCGACCTGCGCGTGGTGGTGGTTGACAATGCCTCTACCGATGACACGGTTCAAACGATCCGGGACTGGGCCACGGGCAAGCGCCGGTGGGAGCCGAGCGCGGGCCAGCCCTTTGAACCGGTCAGCCACGGCCCCGTGACTTTGGTCGATAGAACACCAGAGGCCGGTGCGACGAATATTGGCCTTATCGTCTCCCCGGAAAACCACGGTTTTGCCGGGGGGGTCAATCTGGGACTGAAGGCGCTGATCGCCCATCCTGATATCGAATATTTCTGGGTATTGAACCCGGATTGTGTCGCCGAAAACCTGACCGCTGCGACATTGGAAAGCTTCGCCCGTGAAACCGGGCGCTTTGGGGTGATCGGTGGGCGGGTCTATTACGCCACACCACCCTTGATGATTCAGTCCGACGGCGGGCGGATCAACCTTTGGACAGGCACGTGCATTCCCTACAACATGACCGACATCGGCCGCGATGTCGTCCCGCCAAAACCGGGCACGATAGACTATGTATCCGGCGCCCATATGTTTCTGTCACGCGCCTTTATCGAGCGTGTCGGCCTGATGCCGGAAAACTACTTTCTCTATTACGAGGAAATGGACTGGTGCCTGCGCCGGGGCGATCTGCCGCTGCTGCTCTGCCCCGAAGGTGCTGTGCATCATGTAGGCGGCCATACCATCGGCTCGGCCACGATCAATCAGGGCCCGTCACCGATGGCCGCCTATTTCATGGGGCGCAGCCGCATGCTCTTTGTGGCGCGCTTTCGGCTTGCAGCCTTGCCAATCGCTTTTCTATACAGTTCGGCAAAGGCGATCCGGCATATCCTGCGGGGTCAAACGAAAACCGGCCTGGCGTTGCTGCGCGGGACATTCCTGATTGGCCCTTCGGCTGAAATCCGGCAGCGCATCGGTCGAAACAACCTGCCAAAGGGAAAAGCCGTCTGATGAATACCGTAATCATCGCCAAGATCCGGTCGCGGATCCGCAAACTTGTCGTGGCGGCTCGGGTAGAGATGCTGCGCCGGATCTGGAAGATGGATCTTGGCCCCGGCGTGCGCATCTCGCTCAAGGCGCGGCTCGACAAGACGAACCCGCGTGGCATCCATATCGGCACGGACACCGGCGTTGGCCCCGGTGCGGTCATCCTGACCCATGATTTCATCTGGACACGCCATGTCGATACGCGGATCGGCAGTAACTGCCATATCGGCACAAATGCTATTATCCTGCCCGGTGTGACCATCGGCGATCATTGCATCGTTGCGCCCGGGTCCGTCGTCATGCGTGATGTGCCAGACGGATCGCTGGTTTCGGGCAATCCGGCACGTGTCATAGAGTCGGGGCTGCAACTTGGCCCCTGGGGTATCCGAAATTGGGATGGAAAAAGATGAGCAGCCTTTCTGAAGAAACCAGCGGACGTTTGCGAGACATTTTCGTGCAGGAACTGGGGCTGGACCCCGAAGAGATCAATGAAAGCCTGGCCTATGGTGTCACGCCGGAGTGGGATTCGGTAGGCCATATGCATCTGGTGGCCGCTATTGAAGACGCGTTCGATTTTGCATTCGGCGACACGGAAATCAGCGAACTGACCAGCTTTTCGCAGGTCGCCAAGGCCGTCGCCAGTCGGGTCGGCTGATGAGCCAGACACAGACAAGGCGGGCCGTGGCCGAAGATCTGGAAGCGTTGATCGCGCTGCGCCGGGCCTTCTACCAAAGCCAGATTGCTGTCGGTCTTCTGGACATTCCCGCCGATCTGGAGGCGCATCTGGCCGCCACGACCCCGGCGCTGATCACCGGCAGCCGCAATGATCTGCTGCTCAACGCCGAAGGGCCGCCAAGCGCTTATCTATATGCGACGACCCGCATCGTGCCGAACGCCCAGCGTGGTGCCGTCGGCTCGATCGAAGAGGTTTTCGTCGCACCCGAACAGCGCAAAAGCGGCCTTGCCAACCTTTTGGTGCAAGAGGCGACAGCGGCACTGAAGGCCCGTGGCGCCCATCGTATCCAACTGCGGGTTCTGGCCAATAATACCGCCGGGCGCCGTTTTTGGCAGACCATGGGTTTTGTTGAAAACCTCTTGTTCCTGGAATTGCCTATGGGAGAGGCGGAATGACTTTGAAGGACCGGCTTGTCGCGGTTGCAGAACGTCAGGCCTCTTCCCCCGCGTTGTGGAGTGCCGGCGAAAGCCTGAATTACGCGCAGTTCTTTGCGGCCGCCAGCAGCCTTGCCGCGCACCTGGACCGGCTCTTGCCGCCCGGCGCAGCACTTGGCGTTCATTGCGAGCGTGACCGGTCGGCGATGATCGCCATCCTCGCCGCCACCTTGTCGAACCGGCCCTATGTGGCGCTGAACCCGGCCTTTCCGCTGGACAGGCTGCGTTCGGTCGCCAGCCTTGGCGACGTTGGCGCCATCGTCTGTAGCCCCGAAACGCAGCCGGTGACAGAGCAGATCCTTGCAGGCCTCGCCCGACCCGTTCTGCTGATCAACAGCGTTGGAGATGTTCTGGCAGGCGCTCTTGACGCCAATCGCACTGACCAGACCGGCACCGCCTATCTGATGTTCACCTCGGGCACGACGGGTACGCCAAAGGGCGTGCGCGTGCTGAACAGCAACCTTTTGGCCTATCTTGACGGGATCAGGCCGATTGCAGATCTGGGGCCGGGCGCGCGCACGACGCAATTCTTCGACCTCTCTTTCGATCTGTCGGTGCATGACATGTTCGTCACATGGGACGCGGGCGCGGAGTTGAACATGCTGCCCAAATCGCAATCCATGGCCATCGTCGATTTTGCCCGAAGCCGCGCCGTCACCTCCTGGTTTTCCGTGCCCTCCCTGGCCGGTTTCTGCGACAGGCTTGGCCAACTGACCCCCGGTGCCCTGCCGGATGTAAAGACCGCGCTCTTTTGTGGCGAGCCTTTACCCGTGTCCTTGGCCCGCCGCTTTCGCGCCGCCGCGCCCAATGCGCGTATCTGGAACATCTATGGCCCGACAGAGGCGACCATAGCCTTTACCGCCTATGAAATCGCCCAACCGGACGAGTTGGACAATCACGCCGTCGTGCCTTTGGGCCGCCCCATCGGCGATCAGCTTGTGGCGCTTGACGGGGAAGGGACGGCAGAGCTTTTGCTGGGTGGCAGTCAGGTCACGCCGGGCTATATCAACGCGCCCGACCAGAATGACAGCAAGTTCATGGACCGCGACGGCACCCGTTTCTATCGCAGCGGCGATGTGGCCAGCTGGTCTGACCGGCACGGGATAGAATATCACGGTCGCATCGACGACCAAGTCAAGATCAACGGCTACCGGGTAGAGCTGTTGGAGATTGACGCCGCCCTGCGCAAAGCCGCCGGTACGCCAGAGGTTGCGGCAATCCCGTGGCCCGTGTCCGAAACTGGCCATGCCGATCAGGTGGTCGGCTTTGTCTGCGGGCCAAAGGCCAGCTCTGCCGAGATCCGCAAGGCCTGCCGGGGTACGCTGGCCCCATATATGGTGCCGCGCCGCATTGTCGAGATAGAGCGTATGCCGCTGAACGCCAGTGGCAAGATCGACCGGCGCGCACTGCGCCAGATGCTCGACGAGGAAAAACGCGCCGGGTCGGAAAAGTGACCCGGCTTACCGCCATTCTGCTGACCGGCCTGATGGCGTTGACCTTTCTTTATCTTTACGGCGTGATCGGCGGGCGGGTAACGCAACCCTTTGAACCGATAGAGGCGGCCCGCATTACCGGCGGCACCCTGCCCGCCCGCCATGTCGTCATACTTGGCACCAGCCTGACAG
>JBARVM010000353.1:0-7695 GCA_049646265.1 Paracoccaceae bacterium | reverse complement strand
CCTATCCGGCGCTGGCGGACATCCGGGTACGCCACGCGATCCAGAAGGCGATCGACATTCCGACAATCCTTCAGGCCACTTCCAACGGCCACGCCAAACAGGCGCCGGGTATCGTCGCCCCTGGCCTGCCGGGCTACCGCGAGGGCAAGCTGATGCAGCGCGATGTGGAAGGTGCAAGGGCCCTGATCGCCGAGGCGGGGGCAGAGGGCACGGTGATCCGGCTCGACTATGTGAACAACGCCAACCGCACTGCCATCGCCCAGATCATGCAGGCCAATCTGGCTGAGGTTGGGTTGACGGTTGAACTCAACGGTCAGGACGAAGGCACCTTTTGGGCGCTGGACGAGGCGCGGGCCGCTGATCTGCAACTGCATGTGAAAAGCTGGTTCGGCAATCCAGACGGGCTTTATACGATGCAGTATTTCACCTCTGATCAGGTTGGTGTCTGGAACTGGGAAGGGCTGGCCAACCCCGACTATGACGCGCTGGTGGAAAAGGCCCGCGAAACCGTGGACGAGGATGCGCGCGCGGCGATCTATGTGGAATTGCAGGACATGCTGGAAGACAGCGGTGATTTCCTCTTTCTCACCCATGAACCTTTGACGGTTCTCTGGCGCGACGGGATAGAGCCGGGTCATCTGCCCGATGGTCGCCCGATCTTCGGCGCCTTCGCCAAAGCGGTGAACTGAGCGATAAGGGGGGCGGGCATTTCCGCCCCCTTTCAAAGAGGAGCCCCCGATGTTCGGCTATATATTCCGGCGCATAGGTCTTGGCTGTGCCGTTCTTCTGCTCGCCATCTCGACGCTTTATGTCATTGTGCAGGCGGCGCCGGGCGATCCGGCTTCGGCGATGCTCGGGCCAAAGGCGACACCGGCGATCAAGGCGGCCTTTGCCGAAAAGCTGGGGCTGGACAAGCCGATGCCGGTGCAGATCGTGCGCTACGTGGGCGCGGTCCTGTCTGGCGATCTTGGCACCGACCTGCGGTCCCGCCGCCCGGTGACAGAGGTTCTGGCCGCCCACGCACCCTATACGGTTGAACTGATCCTTGCCGCCCTGCTCATCGCCGCCGGTCTTGGCATTCCCTTGGGCTGCGCGGCGGCGGTGCGGCGTAACGGCACATTTGACCGGGTGATCGGACTTTTGTCGGTCAGCCTTATCTCTGTCCCGCCGGTTATCATCGCCATCTACGGGATGCTTCTCTTCTCGGCGGCGCTCGGCTGGTTGCCCGCTATCGGCGCGGGCGAGGGCGATGGGCTGGCATCGCGGCTGCATCATCTGATCCTGCCGGCGATTGCGGTCGGTATCGGTTGGGTCGGCTATATCGCCCGGCTTGTCCGCGCCTCGATGATCGAGATTCTGGGGGCGCATTTTGTCCGCAACGCCCGCGCCTTTGGCATAAGCGAGCTGCGGATCCTTTACAGCTACGCGCTGCGCACCGCCATTGCGCCAACGGTGACCGTTCTGGGCGCGGGCGTGGGCTATATGCTTGGCAGTGCCGTCTTTGCCGAGATTGTCTTTGCCCGGCCGGGCATTGGCAAGCTGATGTATGATGCGGTGATCCTGCGCAACTATCCCGTCACGCTTGGCGCTGTTCTTGCGGCCACGACCCTTCTCGTTGCCGCGACAACGCTGGCCGATATTCTCAACGCGCTGATCGACCCGCGCTTCAAGGAGAGCCGGGAATGAGCGTGCCCGTTTCTGCCGTTAACACCGCAGCCAGCGGCGCTGCCAAACCGGCCGGGGGGCTGCGCGCCTTTCTCGGTGATCCGATGGGACTGTTCGGCCTTGCTGTTGCCGTCCTTCTGATCCTGACAGCACTCCTTGCCCCGTGGATCGCACCCTATGATCCGGCGGCGCTGGATGTGCCCGCAAAATTGCAAGGGCCGACCGCCGCCCATTGGCTTGGAACGGATGAGTTGGGCCGTGACGTCCTCAGCCGCGCCATCTGGGGTGGGCGGATCGCGTTGACCGTGTCGCTGGTGGCAGCGGTTCTATCGGTGCTGATCGGCGCACTTTTGGGCATGCTGGCGGCGATGGGCCCCCGGTGGCTCGATTATCTCTTGATGCTTGGATTTGACACGGTGCGGTCCTATCCGGTGATCATCCTCGCCCTGGCTATCGGGCCGATCTTTGGCGGCGGCATGGTGGTGTTGCTGGGCCTTCTGGTCGCGACCTCTGTGCCCTATTATGCGCGGGTCATGCGTGCCTCGGTCCTGGCGCAATCCTCTGCCGAATATGTGGAGGCATTGCGCGCCATGGGCATGGGCCGGGTCCGGATCGTGCTGCGCCATATCCTGCCCAATGTCATTGGTCCTATCCTGATCATCGCCTCCATGGATATCCCGGCCTATATCACTGCCGAGGCCGGGATTTCCTTTCTGGGTGTCGGGGTCAAGGCGCCGGCGACAAGCTGGGGGCTGATGCTTGATCAGGGGTTCCGCTATGTCGGCCATACGCCCTGGCTGGTGATAGCCGGGGGCTTGCCGCTGATCCTCGCCACACTTGGCTTTACCTTTCTGGGCGAGGCGCTGCGCGACGCGTTCGACCCGAAATTGCGGCGGAGGGGTTAGGATGGCGACGCTCCTTCAAGTTGATAATCTTGCGGTACGGTTCGGGCCGGTGCAGGCGGTCAAATGGGTCTCTTTCGCGCTGGGGCGGGGCGAGACGCTGGGCATCGTCGGGGAAAGCGGTTCGGGTAAATCCACGCTTCTTTGGGCCTTGACCCGGCTTTTGCCGGAAACCGCCGCGATCAATTCCGGCGAGGTCTGGTTCGAGGGGGAAGACCTCTTGCGCCTGCCGCCGGACCGGTTGCGGGCCCTGCGCGGCACGCGGATTTCCTACATCTCGCAAGATCCGATGACATCGCTGGCACCGGGCCTGACCATAGGCCAGCAGATGATGGATGTTTTGCACCGCGAACCCTGGTCGGTGCGGGAAAAACGCGCCCGGGTCATTGATGCGCTCGACTGGGTCAGCCTGCCTGATCCGGCAAGGCGGCTCGACATGTATCCGCATGAACTGTCGGGCGGCCAGCGCCAGCGGGTGTCGATCGCCATGGCTTTGATGCTGGGGCCGGACCTGTTGCTGGCGGATGAGCCGACAACCGCGCTTGATGCGACGCTGGAGGTGGAGGTGCTGGAGCTTTTGCGCAGGCTGCAGTCCGAAACCGGTTGCGCGGTGATCTTTGTCAGTCATCACCTTGGCACTGTTGCCACGCTGTGCGACCGGGTAATGGTGATGAAGGATGGCGATATCCGCGAGGATGGTGCCGTCGCACAGGTCTTTTCCGCGCCCGAAGACGGCTATACCCAACGCCTTCTGCTCTGCGATCCCGCGCGCATCCTGACCCCCACAAGGCGTCTGCCCACCATGGCAGAGCCGACAAGACCCGGCGTGATGAGCGCGCCGGACCCTGCCGGACGCGTAAAGCTGAACGAACCACCGGTTCTTTCAGTCAGCGATCTTTCTGTCACCTTTTCCCGCCGGGGCATTCTCCCTGCTGCGCTCGGCGGGGCGGTGGAAAGGATCAACGCCGTCCGGCAGGTCGGATTTGACATCCACAAGGGCGAAACGCTGGCGCTGATCGGCGAAAGTGGTTCGGGAAAGTCCACTGTGGCCCGTGCGATACTTGGCCTTGTCAGGCCCGATGTCGGGGCTATCTGGCTTGGCGGGCGTGACCTAACGGGTGCCGACCGGTCCGGATGGCAGGCGGCGCGCGCCGAAGTGGCGATGATGTTTCAGGACCCTGCCGGGTCTCTGTCCCCGCGCATGCGGCTTGGCGAACAGGTGATAGAGCCCTTGGTCGTCCATGGCCGCCGCGCCGAAGCGACCCGCGCCAGGGCGGAGGAGTTGCTGACCTTGGCCGGGCTCGACGCCAGTTTCGCCGACCGCTATCCGCACGAACTTTCCGGCGGTCAGGCGCGCCGTGCCGGTGTGGCCCGGGCGCTTGCCCTGTCGCCGCGTCTGATTGCCGCCGATGAGCCGACGGCGGGGCTTGATGTCTCGGTGCAAGGAGAGGTGATCAATCTTCTGAACGAGCTGCAGGAGCGGTTGGGCCTGTCGATCCTGCTGATCACCCACAATATGGCCGTCGTCCGCCATGCTGCCGACCGTGTGGCGGTGATGCTGCAGGGCGGGATCGTCGAGACGGGACCAACCGCCCAGATCTTCGCCAAGCCCGAACATGCCTATACCAGGCAGCTTATCGCGGCGGCTCATCATGATCTTCCAACCTATGAAAGTACCTGACATGTCTGCCATTTCCCCGATCGTCGATGTTGATCTTGACCTTTGCTACATGCCTGCGACCGAACAGTTGCGGCTTTTTCGCGCCGGCGAGCTTTCGCCGGTGGAGGTGGTCAAGGCGCAGCTTGCCCGGGCAGAAGCGGTGGAACCGGTGATCAACGCCTTTACCGACATATTCACGGCCGAGGCGCTGGCGGCCGCGCGCCGGGCCGAAAAGATCTGGACAAAAAGCCCCGATGAGGCCCGCCCGCTCGAAGGGATCACGGTCGCGGTCAAGGATGAGATGCCGGTCAAGGGCCAGCGCAATACGCAAGGTTCCCTGATCTACAAGGATTATGTGGCCGATCACACCCACCCGGTTGCCGCGCGTCTGCAGGCGGCGGGGGCGATCTTTCACGCCCGTACCGCCACACCTGAATTCTGCTGCGCCTGGGTCACGGCCTCGCGGCTGCATGGGGTGACGCGCAATCCCTGGAACCCGACATATACCTGCTCTGGCTCCTCCGGCGGGGCGGGGGCGGCCCTTGCGGCGGGGACGACGACGCTGGCCACAGGATCTGACATCGGCGGTTCGATCCGCGGGCCTGCGGGGGCGAATGGGGTTGTCGGCTACAAACCGCCCTATGGCCGCGTTCCGGACGAGCCGCCCTTCAACCTCGACTGGTACTGCCATGTCGGGCCGATGGCGCGCACGGTCGGGGATACGGCGCTGATGCAGAATGTCATCTCGGGCATCCACCCGCAGGATATCGCCACAGTGCGTGAAAAGGTGGTTATTCCAACCGGCGGCTGGGGCGATCTGAAGGGCAAGCGCATCGCCTGGACACTGGATGTCGGCAACGAGGTGGTGGCCGATGTGGTCGCCGCCCAGACGATGAAAGTGTTGGAGGCTTTGGCGGATGCGGGCGCGCAGATCGAGGAAGTGTCGCTTGGCTGGGGCACCAATGTGCGCGACGGCTGCAAATTCTATCTTGATCACCTGATGGGATCGGCGCTGAAGCGCGAGGTCGAGGCGCATCCGGATCTTGTCTGCGACTACACGGCATTTTACGCCGAACGGTCCGGAACCACGACAGCGGATCAGTTTCTCTGGTCGCTTGACGTGGCGGGCGACATCTATTCGCGCTTTGGCCCGCTGATGGAGGAATATTACGCCTTTGTCTGCCCGACCTTTGCCACGCATGAGTTCCGGGCCGATCAGATGCCGTGGGAACGGATGACCGTGAAGGGCCGCGATTTCGACAGTGACTATGACTGCAACCTGCAATCGGTGTTCAACATGCTGTCACGGCTGCCGGTTCTGGCGGTTCCGGCGGGGATTGCGCCGAACGGCCTGCCCTCGGGCGTACAGATCGTGGCACGGGCCTTTGACGATGCGCGGGTCTTTCATGTGGCGGCGGTGCTGGAACGAACCATGCCCCTGCTTGACAGCAAGGAACGGCGGCCAGTCTTCTAGGGCGCGCCGGACGGAGAGGGCGGCGCAAAAGAAAACGGGGCCCGAGGGCCCCGTTTCCCTGTCCGTCGGATCAGACCGACAGGCAGATATATTTCATTTCCATATAGTCATCGATGCCGTGGCTGCTGCCCTCGCGGCCAAGGCCGGACTGTTTGACACCGCCAAACGGTGCTACTTCGGTCGAGATCAGGCCGGTGTTGACGCCGACCATGCCATATTCCAAGGCTTCCTGTACCCGGGTGATGCGGCCGATGTCGCGGGCGTAGAAGTAGGAGGCAAGGCCGAAGATCGTGTCATTGGCCCGTGCGATAACTTCTTCTTCGGTGTCGAACTTGAAGAGCGGCGCCAGAGGGCCAAAGGTTTCCTCGGTCGCAACCTTCATCGTGGGGGTGACGCCGGTAACGACTGTCGGCTCAAAGAAGCTGCCGCCAAGTGCGTGACGTTTGCCGCCGGTCATAACCTTGCCGCCGCCAGCCAGAACGTCGGCGATATGCTCCTCGACCTTTTCCACGGCGCTCTCGTTGATCAAGGGGCCGGTGGTCGTGCCATCCTTCAGCCCGTCGCCAATCGCCAGTTTTTCCACCGCAACGGCCAGTTTCTTGGCGAAAGCGTCATAGACGCCTGCCTGCACATAGATACGGTTGGCGCAGACACAGGTCTGGCCGTTGTTGCGGAACTTCGAAATCATCGCCCCTTCGACGGCCTTGTCGAGGTCGGCATCGTCAAAGACGATGAAGGGCGCATTGCCGCCCAGCTCCATCGAACATTTCAGCACCTGGTCGGCGGCCTGCCGCAAGAGGATGCGGCCAACCTCGGTCGAGCCGGTAAAGGTCAGTTTGCGGATGCCGGGGTTTTCGCAGAATTCCTTGCCGATGTCGGAAGAGCGCGAAGAGGTGATGACGGAAAAGACCCCTGCCGGGATGCCGGCGCGTTCGCCCAGAAGCGCCAGCGCCAGTGCTGACAGCGGCGTTTCTGCTGCCGGACGGGCCACAAAACCGCAGCCCGCGGCCAATGCCGGGGCAACCTTGCGCGCGATCATGGCATTGGGAAAGTTCCACGGCGTGATGGAGGCAGCAACACCGATGGGTTGCTTTATCACCGTCAAGCGCTTGTCGCGTTGGTGGCCGGGGATGGTTTCGCCGTAAACGCGCTTGGCCTCTTCGCCGAACCATTCGATGAAAGAGGCGCCGTAAACAATCTCTCCCTTGGCTTCGGCCAGGGGTTTGCCCATTTCTGCCGTCAGGATGGCGCCAAGGTCATCGGCATTGGCGATGCAAAGATCGGCCCATTTGCGCAGGATCGCTGCGCGTTCCTTGCCGGTGCGGGCCGCCCATTCGTGGCGGGCCTTGTCGGCGGCGGCAATGGCGCGCGCCGCGTCGGCGCGGGTCAGGTCCGGTACCGTGCAGATGACGTCGCCGCGTGCGGGGTTGGTGACGGCAAAGGTCTTGCCATCGGTTGCATCGACCCATTCACCGGCAACATAGGCCTTGGTGACCAGCAATGTCGGGTCTTTCAGAATCGTGCGAAGATCAGTTACCGAGTCGAGCATGGGAATCCCCTTTCCTTTGATTGGGATGGAATGCATCTGATTTGATCAAATGTCCAGCGCCGCAGGCTTCGGAGGCACCATATGCGAAATGACGAGGCCTTTGCCAATGCAAAATACATTCCCGGCGGGGAAGAGTATTACGCGATCTGGCAGGGCAAGGCCACACGGCTGCGCATGGCGCTGAGCACGCGCTGCGAGTTGAACATTCCCTATGGCAGCGGCCCGTCGCATTGGTACGATCTATTCGCGCCGGACGGGGAAGCACAGGGGTTGATGATCTTTGTTCACGGCGGTTACTGGATGGAAACGGGCCCGCGCGACTACACGCATCTGGCACAAGGGGCGCTGTCGCGTGGTTGGAGCGTGGCCATGCCATCCTACAGCCTCGCGCCTGCGGTACGGATCGGGGCGATGGTGACGGAAATTGTTGCCGCTGTCGAAATGT
>JBARVM010000352.1:0-11415 GCA_049646265.1 Paracoccaceae bacterium | reverse complement strand
GCCTATGCGGTTCTGGCCTATATGACCCAGACGGTTGTGCAGGATCATGGCTGGTTGAGCACGGCGCAGATGATGGATGCTTTGGGTCTGGCCGAGACCACGCCGGGGCCGCTTATCCTTGTCACAGAGTTCGTGGCCTTTCTGGCAGGGGCCGAACAGGGTGGTGCGGGGCTGGCCATAGCCGCAGCGGCGCTGACGCTTTGGGTGACCTTTGTGCCCTGCTTTCTCTGGATCTTCGCTTTTGCCCCTTATCTCGACTGGGTGGCAAGCCGCCCGCGGCTGCAATCGGCGCTGGCGGGGGTGACGGCGGCGGTTGTCGGTGTCATCGCCAATCTGGCGCTTTGGTTCGCGCTGCATGTTCTTTTTGCAGAGCGGCAGGTGCTGGGTTTCTGGCCGTTCGATCTGACCTTGCCGGTCCTGTCCTCGCTCTCGCCCGAAGTCCTGGTCCTTGTGATGTTCGCGGGGTTCATGTTGCTACGGCTGCGTTGGCCGTTGCTTGCCGTTCTGGCCATCAGCGCGGGCGCCGGGTTGATCCGCCTGCTTTGATGCCCGCGGTAATGCCAACATTTGCGCATCGGTGCCGCAGTTCGGTTTGCCCCCCTTTTCTTCGGGGCCAAATCCCTTATGTTGGCGCAAAGCGGTAAGAGAAGTTTGATACATGGCGCGCAAGATCGAATATGGACAGTTGATGCACCGCGCCATGCGCGGCCTGATCAGCGAGGTCTTGCAAGATGTTGCCGAACATGGGCTGCCGGGCGACCATCACTTTTTCATAACCTTCGACACCCGGCATCCGGAGGCAGAGCTGGCCGACTGGCTGCGCGAACGCTATCCAGAAGAGATGACGATCGTCATGCAGCACTGGTTCGACGGGCTGGTGATCGACCCGCAGGGTTTTGCCGTCACGCTGAATTTCGGCGATCAGCCGGAGCCGCTTTATGTGCCCTTTGACGCCATCCATACCTTTGTCGATCCGGCCGTCGAATTCGGCCTCAGATTCGAAACCCACGAGGATGAGGACGATGAGGAGGATGACGAGGAGGATGAGGGCGCGCCGATGATGGAAGATGCCGAGCCAGAGGCGCGCAAACACAAGGATGCCGAGGTTGTCAGCCTTGACAAGTGGCGCAAATAGCTGCCGTAGAGCGGCGTAATTCGCGTTTTTCCTGCCCCTTGTTCCGGATAGCTTCGCATGGTCTCTGACACCGTCCTTTTTCTGCGCCGGCTTCTGACCAACCCCAAACAGGTTTCGGCCATCGCCCCTTCGTCGCGCTTTCTGGCGCGGGCGATGGCAGCGGGGCTTGGCCCCGACAGTGGGCCCGTGGTCGAATTCGGCCCCGGTACCGGCAGCCTGACCGCCGCGATATTGGCGCGCGGGGTAGCCCCCGAAAACCTGACCCTGTTCGAGCTGGACGCGGAATTTGTCACAGCGCTACGGGCGCGATTTCCCGGCGTCACCGTCCATCACGCCCCCGCGAACGAAGCGGCAAGCCATGTGCCCGCCAATGTCGGCGCGGTCATATCCGGCCTGCCGCTTTTGTCGATGCCTGCGCCGATACGCGCCGCCATCGTCGGGGCCGCATTCGACATTCTGCGCCCCGGCGCGCCCTATATCCAGTTCACCTATGGGCCAAAACCCTCTGTCCCGCCGGATATTGTTGCCGATCTCGGCCTGCGGGTGGAACAGGCGGCCTTTGTCTGGGCCAACCTGCCCCCGGCGCGGGTTCACCGCTTTTTCCGGGATGCGCCCGCGCCCGCAGCCGCGCGTTAGGCCGCCCCGCCCCCTGACGGCGCCGGACCCCGGGGGTCAATCTGCCCCACCCTACGGCGGCGCTGACTGATTGATTTCAACCGACCATTTGCCCTATGAGAGGGCAAAGCCCCGCAAGGAGACCAGGATGACGCCGTTCCGCACCGAAACAGACAGCTTTGGCCCCCTGCAGGTGCCCTCCGACAAATATTGGGGCGCACAGACGCAACGCTCCATCCAGAATTTCCCCATCGGCTGGGAACGCCAGCCCGTAGCGATCATCCGGGCGCTTGGGGTCATCAAGAAGGCCTGCGCGCTGGTCAATATTGCCCAAGGTGATATCGAGGCAAAACTCGGTGAAACCATTGCGGCTGCTGCGCAGGAGGTGATCGACGGCAAGTTTGACGACAATTTCCCGCTGGTGGTCTGGCAGACGGGTTCCGGCACCCAGTCGAACATGAATGCGAACGAGGTCATTTCCAACCGCGCGATCGAAATGCTGGGCGGCGAGCGTGGGTCAAAAAAGCCGGTTCATCCGAACGACCATGTGAATATGGGCCAATCGTCGAATGACACGTTCCCGACGGCCATGCATGTGGCCATCGGCATGATGTCGCGCGACGTTCTGTTGCCGGGTTTGGAAAAGCTGCATCAGGCCTTGGCAGAAAAATCCAATGAGTTCAAAGATATCATCAAGATCGGCCGCACCCATACCCAGGATGCCACGCCCCTGACCCTTGGGCAGGAATTTGGCGGTTATGCCAAGCAGGTGGAAAAGGGCATTGCGCGGGTCAAGTCCTGTCTGCCCGACATTTACGAATTGGCGCAGGGCGGCACGGCGGTCGGCACCGGCCTTAACACCCGCGTCGGCTGGGACAGCCGCGTTGCCGCCGAGATTGCCGCGATCACCGGCCTGCCCTTTGTCACCGCGCCGAACAAGTTCGAAGCACTTGCCGCGCATGACGCGATGGTCATGTTCTCTGGCGCGTTGAAGACGGTTGCGGCGAGCCTTTTCAAGATCGCCAATGACCTTAGACTTCTGGGTTCTGGCCCGCGTTCGGGGCTGGGAGAGTTGATCCTGCCGGAGAATGAGCCGGGCTCGTCGATCATGCCGGGCAAGGTCAACCCGACGCAGGCAGAAGCGCTGACCATGGTCTGCGCCCATGTGATGGGCAATGACGCCGCCGTGGGCTTTGCCGGGTCGCAGGGTCATTTCGAATTGAACGTCTATAACCCGATGATGAGCTATAACGTTCTGCAGTCGATGCAGCTACTGGGCGATGCGGCGGGATCCTTCACCGACAATATGGTCGTGGGCACAAAGGCCAACATCGCGCGCATCGACAAGCTGATGAAGGAAAGCCTGATGCTGGTCACCGCCCTTGCGCCCACCATCGGCTATGACAATGCCACCAAGGTCGCCAAGACCGCCCACAAGAACGGCACCACGCTGCGTGAAGAGGCGATTGCCCTTGGCTTTGTCGATGGGGAGACGTTCGACCGGATCGTGCGGCCCGAAGACATGATCGGCCCGAAAGGCTGAGATGGCCGAGATCGTCAACCTTCGCCAGGCCAGAAAGACCCGCGCACGGGCCGACAAGGGGGTGAAGGCTGCCGAAAACGCGCTGCGTTTTGGCCGGAGCAAGGCGGAAAAGCAGCTGGAGCAGGCGCGTGCCGACAAGGCGCGGGCCGATCTTGACGGGAAAAAGCGCGAATGACCGGCCGTCCGGCGAAACATTCCCTGACACTGCATGGCCACCGCACGAGCGTCTCGCTAGAGCCTGATTTCTGGGCGGCTTTTCAAGATCTTGCACGGCAGCGTGGCCTGACCCTGAACGCGCTGGCCGCCCAGATCGACCGGTCGCGCGGCACCGAAACCGGTCTGGCCACAGCGATCCGCCTATATGTTCTGGCTGATCTGCAAAGGCGGCTCGCCGCGATGGGCGGGACCGGCAAGCCCTAACGGGGAACGGGCGTCACGCGCAGATGGATGCCGTTTTGCGCCCGCACCGTCAGATGGGCGACGGGAACGGGGGGCGGCTCTGCCGGCAGCACTTCAAACCGCAGGTCACGCAAGAGGATGGCGAGAAAGACCAGCCCCTCCAACATCGCGAAGCTTGCGCCCGGGCAGGTACGCGGACCGGCGGAGAAGGGCACAAAGGCCGTAGCGGCGGGGGCGGCATTATCCGCCCGGCGCCAGCGGTCCGGTTCAAATTCGTCGGGCTGCTGCCAAAGCCGCTCATGCCGATGCAGATGCCAGGGCGAAAGCACGAATTGCGCCCCAGGGCCAATGGCGCGGCCACGAAAAGTGACCGGGCAAAGATTTTCGCGCACCATCATCGGCACCGGCGGATAAAGCCGGAGCGTTTCGCGAAAGATGTCGCGCAGGAACCCAAGCCGCATCACATCACCCATGTCCGGCGCGTCGGGCAGGCCCGCAGCCTCGGCCCGGGCGCGGTCCTGCACTTCGGGGTGGCTGGCCAGAAGATAAAGCGCCCAGCCAAGCGCCGCGGCAGAGGTTTCATGACCGGCCAGAAAGAAGATCGCCATCTGGTCGGCCAGTTCGGCAGAGCTGAAACCCTGCCCCGTCTCGCTGTCGGTCTGACGAAAGAGGCGGGTGGCAAGATCGTCCGGCGCCGCGCCTTCGGCCATCGCGCGGCTGCGGCTTTCGGTCATCTCTGCCAGAAGGGCGCGTATACGGGCGGCGGCCTTCGTCGCCCTTGGCCGGTGCAAGCGCGGAAACCAGCGCGGCAGCGGCAGGAAGGCGGCAAGGTTCAAGAGCGGTTGGCTGCGCTGATAGGTGCGAAAGGCGTCAAAGACTGCCCGCGCCGTCCTGTCCTCGATCGGTACGGAAAACATCGTGCGAAAGATGACATCGGCCGCTGCCCTGCTTGCCTCTGCCTCTATTTCCACCTTGCCGTCCGTGGCGCGCAGCCGATCGCGCATGGCCTCTGCCGCGGCCAGCATCGGCGCATAGCTTTCCTGCGGCCCTCCTGCCCTGAAAGCCGGGTCGATGATCCGCCGCTGGCGCTGCCATTCCTCGCCATTGGTGACAAAGACCGAACGGCCGAGCAAGGGCGCCAACCCTTCGCGCACCCGGTCGGATTTGGGAAAATCGCCGGGGGCCTTTTTCAGGATGTGATCGACCAGTGCCGGATCATTGCAGAGGTAAGAGCGGAAAAAGGGCGTGCGGAATTCGGCCATCCAGGCGCGGTAAAGATGCGCCGGCTGCGCCGACAGGATGTCGCGGCGGAAAAGCCGCAGATAGCGCCAAAGGCCGACGCGGGCCGGGCGGGAGGCGGGCTTGGGCGGGGTCATGTCGCTGCCCCATGGGGGTTCTGTGGCCGGGTGATGCGGCTGGCCGAAGGTTTGCGGCGGCCAAAGCGTTGCCAAAGGGTCAAGGGGCCGGCGGTGACGGCGAAATAGTCATAGTCATCGGGCCGGCCAGAGAGATTGTCGAAGGCGCAAAGATACTGAAAATGCAGGCGGAAATAGCGGCGGCGCAGTCGGCGGAACAGCGCGGGCGACAGGGTGCGGCTGAAGGCCGCCGACAGGACCAGCGGCCCGCGCGTGTCCGGCCCGGCCATGCCCGAGACGGCTACCGGATCACAGAGCGCAAAGGTGCAGCCATCGCCCGGCGCCGTCACATCGACCCAGTTCAGCGCCGGGCTTTCGGCCACCAGCGCCAGATCGGCGCGCAGCTGATCGGCCTTTGGCAGATAGGACACCATCGGCACCACATGGCCCAGCGTCAGCAAGGACAGCGTTGGCCCCCCTACCCTGCCATCCGCGCCGCCACGGTCACGGCACAGCGTGGCCAGCGCCGAAATGGCCAGATGCGCGCCGGTCGAATGACCGACCACCAGAACCTCGTCATATGCCCCGTCCAGCGCCGCGCCGATCTGGGCGGCGAACTGCTGGAGCCGTTCTGCGAGCGGGGGCGGATAGGCACCGCCGCAGCTGGCGGTAAAGGCATAGTCATGGATGAGATACCAGGCAAAGAGCCGCCCGTCGCCCTTGCGAAACAGCCACAGCACGCCCCAAAGCACCGCGAGCGCCAAAGGCCAGGCGACCAGCGCAGGCACCCCCCTCAGGGAGCGCGTGAACCAAAGGGAAGTTGCAGCGACGCCCAGCGCGAACATGAGTTCCGCCAAAAGGATCACCACGGGAAAGAGCGCCGCGATCATCGGCCCCTTGCGCAGGCCCATCAGGCGCCGAAAGCTGCCAGCCCCAAAGTAGGTCCGACAGGTGCGGAAAAGCTGCCAATAGGTGGCACCGATCCCCTGCCCCATGCTCGCCTTGACAAGATCGGACCAGACCAGCACCTCGAACTCGGCCGAAACCGCCTGCCCTTCGACAGTCGCCGCAACGTGCCAGCCGTTCGGCGTGCCGCGCGCAGCGCTCTGCTGGAAGCTGTGGCCGGAAAACTCTGCCTGAAGGGCGAATTCGCGCCGGTAAAGCTCGCGGTAGCGACGCGGCGGAAAGGGGTCGAATCCGGGCAGGTAAAAGATCTTGCGCCGTCGCACCGGGCCGCCTTGAGACATTGGCACAGGGCTCACCGACAAGGCCCCGCTGGCGTTACAATCGACGCGGGGGGCACAGTCGCGCCGGCGCGATCCGTATCTTGCGGGCAATCGACCAACATGAAACCCGGGGGCCCTCCTGCATGCCTCTCCAAGCCTAACGATTTGTCCAACCGGTGCCAAGCCGCGCGGGCGGCGGCAGGCCCTGCTAGCGCCCCAATGCGCCGCCCCGAAAATTCCGCTGCGGATCAGCCGCATTGGCCGCACCTGCACGATTTTCAGGTTGCGTTGCCGCCCAAGCCCGGATAAATCCCGCCTCCACGACGATCACCGACGCGGAGAGGTGCCGGAGCGGTCGAACGGGGCGGTCTCGAAAACCGTTGTGGGTGCGAGCCCACCCAGGGTTCGAATCCCTGTCTCTCCGCCACCACACCTTGAATCTAAACAGAAAAATTGTGAATATTTAGATTCACCCATCAAAGAGCCCAACATAGAAAATACGCTTTGATATAGCTGATTCCTTGCAGGGTCATCACTCAAGCCTCCTGTGGGTCCTGTCAGAAGAACTTCGCTTGTGGCGGGGTTGGATGCTGGGTAGCGTCTTGGGATGACCAAACGCTCCCCCATCAAGTACTTTAAAACCAGCCCTGAGATCATCCGCCTGGCGGTCATGCTGTACATCCGGTTCCCGCTTTTGCTTCGGAATGTCGCTGACTTGCTCCATGAGTGTGGCGCCGACGTGAGCCACGAGACCGTCAGGTTCTGGTGGCACCGGTTCGGCCCGATGTTCGCCGCAGTTCACGCTTCCGTCCATAATCACTTTAGTCAGGACCGCAGCCTCTCGACTCGACCCAATCTCAAGCCCAACCGCGCCGCAGCTCTCGCCGAGTGGCGTGGTCTTTGCGCTGCCTGACATCGGTCGGGCTTGGGCAAACCGAGACTGGTTCGAATTCGTCTGGCAGCACCACCACCATACCGGACATCTGCCAGCGGAAATCCAGACCACTCTCAGGTGAACTCACTAACAAATGGGTATTGGTACAAATAGTCGATCTAAAAATCTGTCCTTGTAGGTAGTCGATAGATACGAAACTGTAAGGCGATCTATTGCGTGATGAAAATCACGAAGATTTCCGCTTGAGATACCATTGAGTTCGAACGGAGGGCGGCGGTGAACCTGAAAGTTCGTCAGCTTGAAATCTTCAAGACGGTGATGGAATGGGGCTCGGTCTCGCGTGCAGCCGAGCGACTGAACTGCACCCAGCCCACTGTCTCCATCGCACTGGCCAATCTGGAAAGCGAGATCGGGCTGGCATTGTTCGACCGGACCGGCGGACAGCTCGTGCCGACACAGGAGGCACGTAGCCTTTTCGATGAGGTGGAACAGAGCCTTGTTTCGCTGGAGCGCGTGAAGGACCGGATCACCGTTCTGAAAAGCGGTGGCGCGGGCCATCTGAGGGTCGCCTGTCTTGGGGCGCCGATCGTGCATCTTCTGCCCGAAGCGATGGCTCTCTTTACCGCCAGCCATCCCGATGCGCAGGTCGAGCTTCTGACGCGGTCGAGCTTTCAGGTCGCGCAATGGGTGGAGAACCGCCAGATCGACATCGGCATGGTGGAGCAGCACTTGGCCCGGCAATCTTCTGTCGCCTGCCAGATCGACCTGCCCTGTGTCTGTCTGATGCCTGCCGGTCATCCCCTGACCGAAAAATCGGCTGTCAGCATCACCGATATCGCTGCCCACCGTCTGATCGGCGTTCTGAAAGGCCATCAGATCGACGAAGCGCTCGACCGCGCGGCGGCCGCCGACGGGCTGACGCTGAGCCGCGTCACATATGGCTATCTATTCGTGACGATGCGCCAACTTGTCGCCCGCGGCACTGGTCTTGCGGTGGTTGACGCGTCGAACGCCGTTGCCAAGCTTGGCGATGGTGTGGTCTGGCGCCCACTCCTGCCGGAAATCCGGTATGCGGTATCAGTTGTCCGGCCTTCGGGTGTCAAGCCGAACGCTTTGACCGATGCGTTCATCAGTTGCATCGAGGAAGCCGGTCAGCGTGTCGCGGCAGAGTATGACGCTGCACTTGCGGCAAGCGGTCTATAAATGATGACTATACAAAGTTAATCTGAATTAATTTTACAAATCCCACTCATGCCACATAGCCTTGCCAGGCGAACACAGAGCCCGCCCAGGGAGGGGCGCGGTTCGGTCAATGGGGAGGCTATAAGATGAAAGACAGCATTTTCACGAGATCCGTCGTGGCGGCCATGGTTATGGCGGCGGCGGGTACGGCGCAGGCGCAGGACAGCGTGACCGTCGCGTCCTGGGGCGGGTCCTATCAGGAAGCACAGCACAATGCGCTGTTCGCTCCTGCGGCGGAGTCCACCGGGATGACGGTCATCGAGGAAACCTATGGCGGCATGTCCGATGTGCGCCTCAAAGTACAGGCCGGCGCGATGACATGGGATATCGTTTCATCCGGTTCGGGCAGTGCCGCGCGCGCGGCCGAGGAAGGGTTGCTGGAAACGCTGGATTACTCGGTCATCGACGTCAGCAACTTCTATCCCGGCCTCTATACCGATACCTGCGTCGGCAGCGACGTCTTTTCGACCGTGCTCGCGTGGAATACCGCGACATATGGCGAGAACGGCCCGCAAAGCTGGGCGGATTTCTGGGATGTGGAGAAATTCCCCGGCAAACGCGCCTATCGCAGCAAGGTCGCGGGGGCGCTGGAACCGGCGCTGATGGCAGATGGCGTTCCGGCGGAAGAGGTCTATGCGGTTCTGTCGACACCTGAGGGGATAGAGCGCGCGCTGAACAAGATCCGCGAGCTGAAGCCCCACATCGCCGTATGGTGGGATTCGGGCGCCCAGCATGCGCAGTTGATGAAGGATGGCGAGGTCGACATGACCACCGGCTGGAACGGTCGCTTCGACGTGGCCAAGAAGGATGGGGCGCAGGTCGCCTATACGTTCAACCAGGCGCTGCTCGACTATGACTGCTTCGCGATCCCGAAAGGTGCGCCGAACAAGGATGCGGCAATGAAGTTCCTGGCGGAGATGTCAAAGCCCGAACTTCAGGCCAATCTGCCGACCTACATCACCTATGGCCCGACCAACAAAAAGGCCTATGAAATCGGCGCGATCTCGGACGAACTCGCCCGCGCGATGCCGTCCCATCCCGACAATGCCGCGATGCAGTTGCCTGTCAGCCTAGACTGGTACGGCCAGTTCGAACAGGATGCGGCGGCGATGTATCAGGACATGCTGACCGAGTAATCTGAACCCTGCGGGCGCCGATGGATCGGCGCCCTCATTCCATTTATTGAACGGACGGCCTGACCATGCAGCGTTCGAGCGCTCTTCCTATCTCCATCGCCGGTGTGACCAAGACCTATGGCAAGGTCCATGCGCTGAAGAATGTCGATCTAGACATCAAGGCCGGTGAGTTCATGACCTTGCTTGGCCCGTCGGGCTCCGGCAAGACCACGCTTCTGATGGCGCTGGCGGGCTTTACCCGGCCCGACAGCGGCTCCATCCGCTTTGGCGAGGAGGAGGCGATCCTGACCCCCCCGCACAAGCGCGGCGTTGGCATGGTCTTTCAGAATTACGCGCTGTTTCCGCATATGAGTGTCGCCAAGAACGTGGCCTATCCCCTGCGCCTACGTAAGGTGGCAAAGGCCGAGGCTGACCGCATGGTGGCCGAGGCGCTGGAGACAGTGCAGCTTGGCGGGTTCGGAGACCGGGCGATCAGCCAGTTGTCGGGTGGCCAGAAGCAGCGCGTGGCGTTGGCCCGCGCCATCGTCTTCCGCCCCCGCATCCTTCTGATGGACGAACCGCTTTCGGCGCTCGACAAGAAGCTGCGCGAACATATGCAGATCGAACTGCGGCATCTGCACGAAAAGCTCGGGATGACCACGGTCTATGTCACCCATGACCAGCGCGAGGCGTTGACCATGTCGGACCGGATCGCGGTGATCAATCACGGTGCGCTGCAGCAACTCGATACACCGCGGCGCATCTACGACCACCCGGCCAACCGCTTCGTGGCCGACTTCATCGGGGAATCGACGATCCTTCCCGTCGTTCGGGATGGCGGCGCAGTCCGCTTCGACGGCAATGCCCTAAAGGTCGATGGCAAGCCGCCCGAAGGACCGCTGGAACTGATGATCCGGCCCGAACGACTGACCTTCGTGAACGGCAGCGCAGGGCCGGATCAGAACGTCTTCGACGGCACGGTGCGTGAACTGGTCTATCAGGGGGATTCCACCCTCAGCTATGTCGAACTCACTGACGGCACCACGGTTGCCCTTCGCGCCAATACCCGCGCCGGGGGCGATATCGGCTCGGTTGCCGAGGGCGCGCGCGTGAAGCTTGGTCTGCATGTCGCCGATACGGTGCTGATCCCGGCGGAGGGCGGCCGATGACCGCCGCGAATGCCGAGGGGCTGGCCAATGCCGCGCGGCGTGAAAGGCTGGCGCTGCTGGGCCTCGCCTCGCCCGCGCTTCTGGTCGTCATGCTGATCATGGTCCTGCCGGTGGGCTGGCTTTTCTACCTCTCGTTCATCGGCAGCGAGGGCCAGTTCTCGCTGGAAAACTACCAGCGCATGCTGGACAGTAAATCCTATGCCCGCATCTTCGCAACGACCTTCAAGGTCAGCGCGCTGACGACAGGGCTGTGCATCCTGATCGGCTATCCGCTGGCCTATTTCCTGTCGCAGCTGCCAGCCCGGGCCGCCAATATCTGCATGCTGGCCGTGCTGGTGCCGTTCTGGACCTCGCTTCTGGTCCGCACCTATGCCTGGCTGGTGCTGTTGCAGCGTCAGGGACTTTTGAACCGCTGGGCGATCGAGCTTGGGCTGTGGGACGAGCCGCTGAAGCTTGTCCACAACATGACCGGCACGCTGATCGGCATGGTCCATATCATGCTGCCTTTCCTCGTCCTGCCGCTTTACGGTTCGATGAAGGCGATCAGCCCCGACCTTCTGCGCGCCTCCTCCAACCTCGGCGCAAGCCCCTCGCGCGCCTTCTGGACGGTGTTCTTCCCGCTGTCGCTGCCGGGCCTGTTCGCCGGTGCGCTGATCGTCTTTGTCCTGTCGCTCGGCTTCTTCGTGACACCGGCGGTTCTGGGCGGCGGAAAGGTGATCAT
>JBARVM010000351.1:0-2849 GCA_049646265.1 Paracoccaceae bacterium | reverse complement strand
TCTTTGCCTCAAGGCTGCTGGACAGGCTGGGGCTGAAGATCGATCTGGCCTTTCTGGACGGAATGCACCTGTTCGAATATCTCCTGCGGGATTTCATCAATACTGAACGACACATGGCCCCCGACGGGCTTGTTACGCTGCATGACTGCGTGCCTTTCAACCGAGTCATGGCTGAACGCGACTGGGACCGGGCCAAAACCAGGAGCTGGACGGGGGACGTGTGGAAACTGGTGCCGATTTTGCGCGCATACCGGCCCGACCTGACGGTCGAGGTGCTTGATCTCGCGCCGACGGGTTTGGTGACTGTGCGCAATCTTGACCCGGAAAACACCAGTCTGGCGGACCAGTATGACGAGATCGTCAGCAAATATCTGAATGTCACCCTGGCAGATTTCGGGTTGGAAAAACTTTGTGAAACTGTTCGCTTGCAGCCTGCGCCGACCACAGCGGGGAAAAAGCCGCGGACAGGTTCCTGTCAGTTTGACAAGATTGCCATCCGGACGAGTATCACCAATGCGGCCGTGGCGGAGACTTGGGGGGAACATTGGTTCGCGCTTGGTCTGAAGGCCGCCTTCGAACGCAAGGGTTTGCCGACCCATATCGATCACGCGGACAATTGGGCGGATGACCACGGCGGCGGCTGCCTGAACCTGTTTCTTCTGGGTCACGACCAGTTCACGGCACCTGACGATCAACCGACATTTGTCTGGTATATCTACCCGGGTAAACGGTTCAAGGATGAAGATCTTGGCCGGTATGATCATGTTTTCGTGGCGTCGGAACTCTTTGCGCGGCGTTTGCGCCGTATTGCCGCCACTGACCATGTCTCCTATCTGCCGCAGGCCTTCGATGCTGACCTGATGCGTCCTGCGGATCATGCGGAACCTTGCGCAGACGCTGTATTCGTTGCCAAAGCCCATTTCCGTCGTTCAGAGGGGATCGCAAAATCGGCGCTGGATGCCGGTGTCGCGTTGAAAATTTGGGGCGATCTTTGGCAAAAACCTTTCGATGAACATGTCGTGGCGAAGCATTTAGACAACAAGCGTCTACCCGTGATCTACGGCGCGGCAGCGGCTGTGCTATGTGACCATCACCCAATGATGCGACGCAGAGGTTTCGTCTCAAACCGCATATTCGATGCGTTGGCTTGTGGTGCGCCGGTCATCTGTGATGAAATAGACGCTCTGCCCGCGGAGTTCGCGCCCTTTGTCGAGATTGCTGCGAATGGCGCGGAGTTCGCTGCGGCGTTCGACAGGATCCGCAAGGAAGGCAGCGAAAAGACAGCGGCGCGCAGGCAATTTGCACGGGCGATGGTTGACACCCATTCCTTTGATGCCCGGGTTGACGAAATACTACGTGTAGCACGCTCGAAACACTATTCAATGCCCGGCTCGGCAACCAAACTAGCAGGTTAATCATGGTCCAGTTCACGCTTCCCAAAAATTCCAAGATCCGCGTCGGCAAGACCTGGCCCCGGCCGGAGGGCAAGAATATCCGCAAGTTCCAGATCTATCGCTGGAACCCGGACGACGGCAAGAACCCGCAGGTGGATACCTATTTTCTGGATATGGACCAGTGCGGGCCGATGGTTCTGGATGCGCTGATCAAGATCAAGAACGAGGTGGACCCGACGCTGACCTTCCGCCGGTCGTGCCGGGAAGGCATCTGCGGATCTTGCGCGATGAATATCGACGGGATCAACACGCTGGCCTGTATCTATGGGCTGGACGAGGTGAAGGGCGATGTGAAGATCTATCCGCTGCCGCATATGCCGGTGGTCAAGGACCTGATCCCGGACCTCACGCATTTTTACGCCCAGCACGCCTCGATCATGCCATGGCTGGAGACCAAGACCAACCGCCCGGCCAAGGAGTGGAAACAGTCGGTCGGTGACCGGGCCAAGCTCGACGGGCTTTATGAATGCGTCATGTGCGCCTGCTGCTCGACCTCTTGCCCGAGCTATTGGTGGAATTCGGACCGCTACCTTGGCCCTGCGGCGCTTTTGCATGCCTATCGCTGGATCATCGACAGCCGCGACGAGGCGACGGGGGAGCGGCTGGACGATCTGGAAGATCCGTTCAAGCTTTACCGCTGCCACACGATCATGAACTGCGCCAAGACCTGCCCCAAGGGGCTGAACCCCGCCAAGGCGATTGCCGAGGTCAAGAAGATGATGGTCGAACGGGTGGTCTGAGGCCGCTTTATTGGCAGTGCGACGCATCCTTTTGTTCAGCTGAGGCTTCGGCAGGGGCGGCTCTGCGGGACTTTCCGGACCTTCGCTTAAATGAAGTGAATGCCCGCTGCGCAAAGAGCCGATGCATCTTAGTGCTTGCCTCATCGTTGTCTCTGAATATTAGGTGACAAGATCGAAGAGGGAGGCGCAGGTGGAAAGCACGATAACCACTTCAACTAATGGAAGCGGTTGGGCGATTGTCCCGGCCAATACCTTGGCAGGAGTTATCCTTGGGGTGTTGTTCATCTACGTGTTTTTCCGCCACATCATGTTCATGCTCATGTTTTTCGACATGTTTTCTGATTGGCCCCGTAACTTCAGCTGGTTCCTCAAAGAAGGGAAGCGCCGCAAGAGATTCATCCATTGGATCATCGCGTTGGCGCTGTTATTTGGGTTTTTGTTTGTGGGCGGTTCTGCCGGTTGGCTTGAATTCATTCCTCAATAGCCGCCATTCATTCGCGCCGCAGCATCGGCCACTATGGGCTCAAAGCAGCCATTAAACAAAGCGGTTCGGCGTCTCTGCCCAGTTCCAAGTACCAAAGATTTGAAGGTCTGATGACCCAGGCGTCAAGCGCCTTGCTTGGGGGTTATGCGCCGCCGAGCCGCTAGGGGCTTG
>JBARVM010000350.1:0-8004 GCA_049646265.1 Paracoccaceae bacterium | reverse complement strand
AAAAGACCCTAATCGGCGCAAAGGGCATTCTGATCAGGCTGATCGGTGGCGAAAGCTACTGGTCTTACGGGTTGGCGCAGGTGCAGGATCTGGCGCGGCGGCACGGGATTGCGCTGGCGGTCCTGCCTGCCGACGGGCGCGAGGACCAGCAGCTTGACGCGCACTCTACGCTGCCAAAGTCCACGCTAAGACGGCTTTCCGCCCTTTGCGATGCCGGGGGCGCCGTTGCGGCACAGGCGGCCTTGCAGCAGCTTGCCCTCGCCGCTGGTCTTTATGCCGGGCCGGTTGCGGGCGAAAAGTCCGTGCCGCAGTTTGGCTGGTATCTGCCGGAGCGCGGCAGCGTACCTGCGCCGGAACCTGATGGCGCGCCGCTGGCTGTGGTAACATTTTACCGATCCTATCTTACATCTGCCGATACAGACCCGATTGACGCGATGATCGCGGCCCTGACAGCGCGCGGCTTTGTCGCTATAGGCGCCTTTGCCCCCAGCCTGAAGGATCCCGCCGCGGCCCTTTGGCTGGAGGCAGAGTTGAAACGGCTTGCGCCGGCGGCCATCGTCAACGCCACGGCCTTTTCCGCCAAAGGGTCCGATGGTAGCGCCTCGCCGCTTGATGCGCCGGGCTGCCCGGTGTTTCAGCTCGCCCTGTCTACGGCGCGCAGGCAGGATTGGGCCCTGTCCGACCGGGGGCTTTCGCCCGCCGATCTGGCCATGCATGTGGTTTTGCCAGAGGTGGACGGCCGTATTTTCACCGGTGTCGCCAGTTTCAAGCAACCTTCGCGCCGCGACCCTGACTTGCAATATTCCCGCTTTGCCCATCGCGCCGATCCGGACCGGGTGGCTGCCATCGCCGACCGTGTGGCGGGCTGGCAGCGGCTTGCGGCAACGGCGGCTGCGGACCGGTCTTTGGCGCTGGTCCTGTCCACCTATCCGGGCAAAGCGCATCAACTTGCCCATGCCGTAGGGCTTGATGCGCTGGCCTCGGCCGAGGCGATCATCGACGCGCTGGCCGACGGTGGCCACTTGGCAGAGGCGCGCGGGAACCTCGGCTTGCAACTGACATCTGACTATCTGGAATGGCCCGTTTCGGCCTATTCAGAGACTGTTTTGTCCCTGCCGGAACCCTTGCGGCGTGACTTATATACGGCCTGGGGTGCGCCGGAAAGTGATCCATCGGTCACGGATGGCGCCTTTCGGTTTCAGGCGATCCGCCGCGGCAATATGCTGATTGCCCTGCAGCCTGAACGCGGCGACGTGGCCTGCCGCGATGATGATTACCACGATCTCTCGCGCACGCCCCGTCACGCCTATGTGGCCTTTTACCTGTGGCTCCGCGCCCAGCGCCTGCATGCGCTTGTGCATATCGGCGCGCATGGCACGCTCGAATGGTTGCCGGGCAAGTCGGTGGCCCAATCCGACGGTTGCTGGCCCGAAGCGCTGACCGGTGCCCTGCCGGTGATTTACCCTTTCATCGTCAACGACCCGGGCGAGGCTGCACAGGCCAAGCGCCGCATTGGCGCGGTGACCATCGGTCATCTGCCGCCGCATATGTTGCAAAGCGCCGTTCCCGACGGGATGCGGCGGCTGGAAGGGTTGCTTGACGAATATTCCACCGCCGACGGGCTGGACCCCGCACGCCGCGACAGGCTGATCGGCGCCATCCGGGCAGAGGCGCAGGCAGCAGGGGTAGAGGCCGATCTTGGCATCCCGACCGCCGCATCACCCGCCGAGGCGATCACCCGGATCGACCGGTTTGTCTGCGATATCAAGGAAAGCCAGTTTGGCGAGGGGTTGCATATTTTCGGTCATGGCCAATGCGGCGCCGATGAACGTGCCGGGCTGATGGCGGCACTTGCAGGCAGGCGCGTGGCGGCGGGTCCATCTGGGTCACCCTACCGGGGCCGGTCCGATGTCTTGCCGACGGGGCGCAATCTATACACCACCGACCCACGTTCTGTCCCCTCGCGCGCTGCCCATGCGCAGGGCGTGAAACTAGCCGAAGAGCTGCTGCGCAAACATCTGCAGGATCATGGCGACTGGCCGAAATCTCTGGTCATCGACCTGTGGGGGTCCGCCACCATGCGCACCGCAGGCGAAGAGTTCGCCATGGCCCTGCAACTGGCCGGTCTTGCGCCACGCTGGGACGAGGGGTCAGAGCGCGTGTCGGGGTTCGAGATCATCCCCCTTGCCCTGCTGCGACGTCCGCGCATCGATGTGACTTTGCGCGTTTCTGGCCTGTTCAGAGACGTTTTTCCCGGCCTTGCACAGCTTTTCGAAGGGGCGGCTGCCGCACTGGCCGCACGCGACGAATCGGCGGAAGACAATCCTTATCTGCGCACAACGCCGCGCGTTTTTGGCCCGAAACCAGGCCTTTACGGCCTGTCGATGACCGACGCGCTGGAGGATTACGGCCCCGAAGGTCAGGCGGCGGCGGGGGAGGCGTGGCTTAGCGGTTCGGAATGGGCGATCGATGCGGCGGGCGCCTCCCACCCTGCCCGGGCCGCGCTGGAAGCGCAGGTGATGGGTGCCGACGGCTTTGTTCATGTACAGGACCTGGCCGAATCCGATCTGCTTTTGGCCTCTGACTATGCGGCACATGAGGGCGGCTTTGCCGCCGCCGTTGCCCGGCTTGGCGGGCAGGCGCCGGCGCTTTATCATCTGGATGCAACCCAGCCCGACCGCCCACGTGCCCGCAGCCTGCCTGAAGAGGTCGCACGCGTGGTTCGCGCCCGCGCCGCCAACCCTGACTGGGCCAATGGCATGATGGCGCATGGTTTCCGTGGCGCTGCCGAGATTGCCGCCACGCTCGATCATATGGCGGCCTTTGCCCATCTGGCCCGCGCCGTGCCAGCACATCTCTTTGACCTTTATCATGATGCGACCCTGGGTCGTGACGATGTGGTCGATTTCATGCAGGTCGAAAACCCCGCGGCCCTTGCCGCGATGCGCGACCGTTTCAACGCCTTGCGCGATGCTGGACTGTGGATCACCCGGCGCAATTCCATAGCCGCCGCGCTGGAGGCGGGGGCATGAGCGCCGCGCCGGAGATCAAGGGTTGGTGCCCCGGGGCGCTCCGCCCGATGATGTCCGGCGACGGGCTGGTTGTGCGTGTCCGCCCGGCTGCGGGTCGGGTGACGGCGGAACAGGCACAGGGTATTGCCGATCTTGCGGAGCGCTTTGGCAATAGCCTGATCGACCTGTCGGCCCGCGCCAACCTGCAACTGCGCGGCGTGGCAGAGGCCGCCTATCCCGCGCTGATCGACGGCCTTTTCGCCCTTGGCCTGATTGACCCGTCAGCAGAGGTGGAAGCGCGCCGCAATATTATCGTCTCTCCCCTTTGGACCGAGGGCGACGGCACGGTTGCGCTGGCCAAGGCCTTGGCTACAGCGCTGGCGGCCGACGATGCCCCGGCACTGCCCGGAAAATTCGGCTTTGCCGTCGATTGTGGGCCAGCGCCACGCTTGCGCGATATTTCGGCCGATATCCGGTTGGAGCGGCTCGCGGATGGCGGGTTGGTTCTGCTCGCCGACGGCGCGGCAGAGGGTATGCGGGTAACACCGGCACAGGCGGCTGAAGAGGCCCTCGCTTTGGCCCGCTGGTTCCTGGCCTCTGGCGGTGCAAGGGAGAGCAGGGGGCGGATGCGCGGCCATATCGGTGCGGGCCATCTGCCGCCGGTAAGATTTCGTGGGACGGCCGCGCCAGCACAGGGTGCGGCGCGGCCCGAACCGGGCCCTTCGCCGCAAGGCTGGTTGGTCGGCTTTGAATTTGGCCAGATCGCTGCCAAAACAGTGTCTAAACTGGCGGAAATCGGCTCTTTCCGGGTCACGCCCTGGCGGATGCTTTTGATCGAGAATGCCGCTAACGCCCCCGATCTGCCCGGCGTGATTACGCAGCCTCTTGATCCGCGCTTGCGGGTCACCGCCTGCACCGGTGCGCCGGGTTGTCTGCAGGGGCTTGGCCAAACCCGCGATCTGGCCCGCGCGCTGGCCCCGGCCATTCCGCTAGGGTCACATCTGCATGTGTCGGGCTGCGCCAAAGGTTGCGCCCATCCCGGGCCTGCCGCCCTGACACTTGTCGCCCGCGCCGGAGGCCGCTTTGACCTTATCTGCAAGGGCCGTGCTGCCGACCAGCCGGTACTTTCCGGCCTGACCCCGGCCGAACTGATCCAGAACCCCGATATTCTTAGTGAGAAGTCCAATGCCCCATAGCTACCAGACTGACGGCGCGGCCATCTATCTTGAATCCTTCGCCACGATCCGTGCAGAGGCCGACCTGGCAGGCTTTACCCCCGAGGAAGAGGTCGTGGCGGTACGGATGATCCATGCGGCCGGAATGGTCGGGCTGGAACAGCATATCCGCTTTTCGCCCGGCATGGCCATCGCCGCCCGCACCGCGCTGGAGGCGGGCGCGCCGATCCTTTGCGATGCGCGGATGGTTTCCGAAGGTATCACCCGGCCGCGGTTGCCAAAGGATAATGCAGTGATCTGCACGCTCAACGATCCGCGCGTGCCCGATCTGGCGCGGGAAATGGCCAATACCCGCTCTGCCGCCGCGCTGGAACTGTGGCGGCCGCATCTGGACGGCGCTGTGGTGGCGATCGGCAATGCGCCGACGGCGCTTTTCCATCTGCTCAACATGCTTGAAGATCCCGCCTGTCCGCGGCCTGCCGCGATTATCGGCTGCCCGGTCGGATTTGTGGGTGCCGCCGAATCGAAAGATGCGCTTATGCAGGTTCTGCCAGCGCCCTCTGTCATCGTTCAGGGCAGGCTGGGCGGGTCGGCGATAACGGTTGCGGCAGTCAATGCGCTGGCCAGCCGGAAGGAATGAAGATGGGTAAGGTTATCTGCGTCGGCCTTGGCCCCGGCGACCCTGATTTGATGAGCGTGCGGGCGGACCGGTTGGTGCGCTCGGCCAAGCATGTTGCGCATTTCCGCAAGGCGGGGCGTAACGGTCAGGCGCGGCGGATTGTCGAGGGGATGCTTGACCCTGCCGCGGTAGAATATCCGATGGAATATCCCGTCACGACCGAGATCCATTTTTCCGAACCGGAATATAACCGTCAACTGGCCGACTTCTATGACGCTTGGGCGGAAAAACTGGCCAATCTGGCCGAAACAGAGACTGTTATCGTGCTCTGCGAAGGGGATCCCTTTTTCTACGGATCCTTCATGCATCTGCATGCGCGGCTGGAGGGCCGCGCCATGGTAGAGTTGGTTCCGGGTATCACCGGCATGTCGGGCTGCTGGACCGCGACGGGTCAGCCCATCACCTGGGGTGACGATGTTCTGACCGTCCTGATGGCGACCCTGCCGGAGGAAGAGCTGGCGGCGCGGGCGCGCAATACCAATGCATTGGTGGTGATGAAGATCGGGCGCAACCTGCCGAAACTGCGCCGCGCCCTTGCCGCTGCCGGGCGGCTCGACGCTGCTTGGCTGGTCGAACGTGGCACCATGCCCGACCAGCATGTGCAACGTCTGGCCGATGCACCGGAAGAGGCACCCTATTTCTCGATTGCCGTGGTGCATGGTCAGGGGCGGCGGCCATGACGGGCTCGCTGGTCGTAGCAGGCCTTGGGCCGGGGGATGAGGCTTTGGTGACGCCCGAAGTCGCCGCAGCCCTGGCCGAGGCCACCGATATCGTCGGCTATATCCCCTATGTTGCCCGCGTCGCGCCACGCGAAGGGTTGAACCTTCACCCGTCCGACAACCGGGTAGAGCTGGACCGCGCCCGTCACGCGCTGGAAATGGCGGGCAGGGGCGCGCGTGTCGTCATCGTTTCCTCTGGCGATCCGGGTGTTTTTGCCATGGCTTCGGCGTTATTCGAGGCGTTGGAAGCAGCGCCGGAGTATCAGTGGCTGGAAATTCGCATATTGCCCGGCATTACCGCGATGCTGGCGGCCGCATCGCGGCTTGGCGCACCGCTTGGCCATGACTTTTGTGCCATCAACCTTTCGGACAATCTCAAGCCCTGGGAATTGGTCGAACACCGGCTGCGGCTGGCGGCACAGGCCGGTTTTGCCATGGCCTTTTACAACCCTCGCTCAAAAAGCCGCCCGCATCAGTTTGCCCGCGCCCTGGAGATTTTGCGCGCGGAATGCGGTGGGGAGACGCTGATTTCCTTTGCCCGCGCCGTGACGACGCCAGAGGAAAGCTATCAAACCGTGACATTGGCCGAGGCGCTGCCAGAGATGGCCGACATGCGCACGGTGGTCATCGTCGGCAACGCCGATACAAGGCGCATCGGCCGGTTCGTCTATACGCCGAGGTCGGCGCGATGACCAAGCCAGCGCATCACCTCGTCGCTATGAGCGAAGATCAGGCGAGGCGGCAACTGCGGCCGCTCGATCAGGATCACCGGCAGATGCAGGGCCTGTGCCGCCTCCAGTTTGGCGCGGGCGCCGCTGCCGCCGGAATTCTTGGCGACGATCAGGTTGACGCGCCGCGATTTCAGCAATTTCAGGTCGTCTGCCAGACTGAACGGGCCGCGCGCAATCACCATTTCGGCGTTCGGCAGCGGCAACTTACCCTTTGGCCGGTCGACCAGCCGCAAAAGATACTGGTGCCAGGGCTTGGCGGCAAAGGCGGCAATATGCTGGCTGCCGATGGCCAGAAAGATGTGGGTCGGCTCTTCCGGCAGGGCAGCGATGGCGCCGTCGATATCTGCGACATGGGTCCAGTCATCCCCCTCTTCCGCCTGCCAGGCTGCGCGTTCGTAGCTGCACAGCGGCGTGCCGGTCGCGGCCGCGGCGGCAAGGGCATTCCGGCTCATCTGCGCGGCGAAAGGGTGCGTCGCATCGACCAGATGGGTGATCTTTTCAGCGCGGATATAGGCGGCAAGCCCTTCTGCCCCGCCAAAACCGCCGATGCGGGTGGGCAGCGGTTGTTCGGCCGGGCTGTCTGTGCGCCCGGCATAGGAAAAGATCGCGTCGGCGCCTGCCTTGGCCAGCTTGCGGGCCAGAGCAGAGGCTTCGCTCGTGCCGCCCAGCAAAAGGATTCGCGCCATGTCTTGTGATCCCTGGCTTACAATTGTCGGTCTGGGCGCAGATGGTCACGGCGGGCTGTCGGACGCAAGTCGCGATGCGCTGCGAGCGGCAGAAATTATTTTCGGCGGGCCGCGTCATCTGGCGCTGGTTGGCGCGGGTGATCGGGGGCGGGACTGGCCAGTTCCCTTCAGGATAGACCCTGTTCTGGCCGAAAGGGGCCGGAAAGTTGTGGTTTTGGCCTCGGGCGATCCATTCTGGCATGGGGCGGGCGGTTCCCTTGTCGGGCAGCTTTTGCCGGGGGAATGGCGGTCGCTGCCAGCACCATCGACCTTTGCCTGGTCGGCCTCCAAACTCGGCTGGCCGTTGGAGGAAACCCTCTGCCTTGGTCTTCATGCCGCCCCGTTCGCGCGGCTGAGCCCGATCCTTTCGCGTGGTGTGAAGGTGATCTGCCTGATGCGCGATGGGGCTGCGGTGGCGGATCTGGCCGCTTGGCTCACGGCGGAGGGTTTTGGCGCCTCGACCCTGCATGTGATGGAAGAGCTTGGCGGCCCGAATGAACGTATCCGCAGTGCCGAGGCCGCGACATATGCGCTGGAAGGGGTCGCCCATCCAGTCGCCTTGGGCCTAGAGTGCCGGGGGGCCAAGGGCCTGCCGCGTGCATCCGGCCTGCCGGACGAGGCCTTTGCCCATGACGGCCAGATTACCAAACGGCCGATCCGCGCCATGACCCTTTCGGCCCTTGCCCCGCGGGCGGGCGAATTGCTGTGGGATATCGGCGCGGGGTCCGGCTCTGTCTCGGTCGAATGGTGCCTGTCTGCTGCGGGCGCCTGCGCCCACGCGGTGGAGGCGCGCGCCGACCGTGCCGCCAATATCCGCGCAAATGCGACGCGGTTCGGGTTGGACCACCGGCTATTCCTGCATGAGCGCGCGGCCCCCGACGGGTTGGAAAGCTTGCCGTCACCCGATGCGGTCTTTATCGGCGGTGGGGTAAATCAGGCCATGTTAGAGACTGTTTGGCGCCTG
>JBARVM010000349.1:0-3275 GCA_049646265.1 Paracoccaceae bacterium | reverse complement strand
TATATGGTGCCGCGCCGCATTGTCGAGATAGAGCGTATGCCGCTGAACGCCAGTGGCAAGATCGACCGGCGCGCGCTGCGCCAGATGCTCGACGAGGAAAAACGCGCCGGGTCGGAGAAGTGACGCGGCTTACCGCCATTCTGCTGACCGGGCTGATGGCGTTGACCTTTCTTTACCTTTACGGCGTGATCGGCGGGCGGGTAACGCAACCCTTTGAACCGATAGAGGCGGCCCGCATCACCGGCCGCACCCTGCCCGCCCGCCATGTCGTCATACTTGGCACCAGCCTGACGGCACGCGGCAGTTGGGTGGCCGATCTGCAAGCGGAGCTGTCCACCTGCGACCCCGATCTGACGATAGAGGCCCTGGCCAGCCCCGGCGCTTCCAGCCGCTGGGGGCGGGGGGCCTTAATCCAGCTTCTGCGCAGCCGCACACCCGATCTCTTGATCGTGGAATTTTCCGGCAACGACGCCTCTGTCAAGAATGGCTTTCCCCTGTCGCTAAGCAGCCATTACCACCGGCAGATCATCCGCCGCGCGCAAGAACGCGGCATGACCGTCATTCTCGCCACAATGAGCCCGGCTTGGGGTCAAAAGGCCTGGGCCCGGCCGGGGCAGGGCCGCTACCACGCGCTATACCGAGATCTGGCAAAGGAACTGGGGACCGGGTTGATCGACACGATCCCGCAGTGGCAGACCTTGCCCGATGCTGAGCGCAAGGCCTGGGTTCCAGACGACCTCCACCCGACGGAAGAGGCGATGCGGGCCATCACCCTACCCATCTTCGCGGCGGCCCTGACACCCTATGTCTGTCAGGGTTAGTGGGCCTGACCGCGCTTGGCCCTGACCCCGTTCACCCATGCGGTGATCAACCGGTCGGCGGTAATGCCGATAAAGGCAATCACCAGCCCCGCAACGATACCGCGCCCGGAATCCGCCTTGGCCAGCGCCTTGAAGATCTCTTGCCCCAAATCGCGGGTGCCGACCATCGCGCAGATGATGATCATGCTGAGCGCCAGCAAGATCGTCTGATTGATCCCCAGCATGATTTCCGGCAAGGCCGCGGGCAACTGCACATGGCGAAAGAGCTGCCATCTTGTGCAGCCCGAAACCCGGCCCGCCTCCAGCAATTCCGACGGCACCTGCCGCAACCCGTGGTTCGTATAACGGATCGACGGCACTATGGCGAAGGCAACCGTGGCGATCATCGCCGTCACGTCACCCACGCGAAACAGCATGACGACCGGAATGATGAAACAGAAGGATGGAATGGTCTGCAGCCCGTCGATGATCGGCGTGACAATGGCCTGGACCCGGTCACTGCGCGACGCCCATAGCCCGATCGGTATCCCCAACATGCAGGCGACAAGTACCGAGGCCCCGCACAGATAAAGCGTTTGCATCGCCGGCACCCAAAGGCCGGTAGAGGCGCAAAAGCCGATCAGCACCGCAACCAGAAGCGACAGCCGCCAGCCGCCGAGCCGCCAGCCAAGCGCCGCAAGAACGATGAGCACGCCGGACCAGGGCAGTGCCTCGAACCCCGCGCGCATCGGGTTGAGGAAGTTGAGCAGAATGAAAACCCGCCCCGTCTCGATCGTGTCGAACCAGTTCACCGTGATCCAGTCGACAGCCATCTTCCAATAGGGCGCGGTGGTGTAGGTGGCGCCCTTGGGCAGATCCACCAGCGCTGGCACAAAGAGCCCCAGAACGGTCGTCACCACCAAAATGGCCAGCGCGATGATCAGATTGCTGTGCCGCCCGAAAGGCCCGAAGGTGACAGAGGCTGACGGATCCTTGCGCGCCAGCGCCTGACTAAGCCGGTCAAGCACGATGGCGATGACAACAATGGCCAGACCCGCCTCCATCGCCGTGCCGACTTTCAGCGCCCGAAGTGCCAAAAGCACGTCGTAACCAAGCCCGCCCGCCCCGATCATCGACGAGATGATGACCATGTTCAGCGCCAGCAGGATCACCTGATTGACCCCGATCATCAAAGACGGCTTGGCCGTCGGCAGCAGCACATAACGCAGCCGTTGCCAGCGCGTGCATCCAGCCATAGTGCCGAAATCCTTGATCTCTGCCGGAACCTTGTTCAGCCCAAGTATCGTTGCCCGCACCATGGGCGGCGTCGAAAAGAGCCCCGTGGCCAACAGCGCCGAAACCGGGCTCGCACCGAACAGCAGCAACATGGGGATCAGGTAGGAAAAGGTCGGCATGGTCTGCATCAGATCCAGCGCCGGGGTGATCACCCGTTTGTTCAGGCCGGGAAAGTAATAGGCCAGAATGCCCAGCAACAGACCCGACAGGACGCAAAAGGGCACGCAGATCACGATCAACGCCAGTGTCAGCATCGCGTGATCCCAAAGCTGAAAAACCGCCAGCATCAGAAAGCCGATGGCGCAGAGCAACGCCAGTCGCAGCCCGCCTGCCAGCCAGCCCATCCAACCCATGAAAAGCGTGACACCCAACCATGACAGGCGCGGAAGATAGATCGCCTCCTCCCCCGCGCCGAACTTGAAACCTTTGGACAAAAGGTTGAAGGCAAAGCGCAAGGGCACGTCGATCGCCGCAGCCACGGCCCGCGTGGCCCAGGTGAAGTTGGTTTTCAGCCACTTCATCGCGCCGCCGACATAGTCCTTGTAATCAAAGGTAGCGCTGTTGGGGTAACTGTTCAGCCCCGGCCAGAAGCGGTGGCCAAGATACCAAAGCAGGATAGCCACACCAAAGGCGGCCGGAACAAGCCATTGCAGGTTCCGCCCGCGCGTGGCACCCCCGTCTGACGCCGTACTATCGCTCATGGCGTGTCGCCCTGACCATCCCCGTCCCAACCCTTGCCCGCCAAGAGGTCGATAACCGCGCGCGGGGTGATTTCACCAACAATCGCCCCGCCATCGTCCAGTACCGCATAGGGCTTGTCGGAATCGACGATTGTCGCGGCAAAACTGGCAATCTTGGCGCGGGCCGAAACGGTCTGATAGCCCGATGCTTTGGCGGTGGCCGGCACCATCAGCCGCCGCGCCGACAGAACCTTGGCCCGATTTGCATCCCCGGTGAACTCGGCCACATAAGAGGTAGCAGGATTGCTGACCAGTTCCTCTGGCGTGCCGATCTGGATCACCGCGCCGTCTTTCATGATGGCGATTCGGTCGGCAAGGCGGATCGCCTCGTCAAAATCATGAGTGATGAAAACGATGGTCTTTTTCAGCACACTTTGCAGACGCAACAATTCTGTCTGCATTTCGCGCCGGATTAGCGGATCAAGTGCCGAGAAGGGCT